>NZ_JBFBAZ010000047.1:0-55108 GCF_040682475.1 Hamadaea sp. NPDC051192 | reverse complement strand
GTCAGCCGTGCACCATCCAGTGCCCGCGCGAGCGCCAGCGCCGACAGTTCCTGCACGTCCCGCTCGTTCTGGGGCACGGCCCTGCTGCTCGCCTCCCACGCCACCCGAGCGTGAGCGTCGCTGGCGTAGGGGCCGTATTCTCCCGCCGCCAGCTGCGCCGCAAGCGCCTTGTCCATCCTCGACCTCCCCTGCTTCCCGGGTGACAAACCGCTTTGTCACCTCCACAGACCCCACGCTACGCGCGACAAATTTCTTTGTCACCCCCTTGATCTGTCAGGTGGGTGACACTGCTAGGTCTGGTTGCCGAGCGCACCTGCTAGCCGGGGTAGCTGTACGGATAGCTCGCCGGTAGCTTTCCGACCTGCACCTTTGGTGCAACATCGCAGCTGCCGACATGCACCTGTGGTGCTTGCCGTGATGCTTGCTGTGATGCTTGCCGTGATGCTTGTCGTGTGCAGTCCGTTGTGCACATGTGACGCACCTCGTTAGCAGCTCAGCGTGCATGGCAGCTGCACCACCGTGTTGCTTATGTAGTGCTTGCCTCTACCGCTGCTCATGTAGCAGCGGCGCTGCGGCAGGCGTCGCCACTCCGACTAGCAGGCCGATATGCATGCCTTGGTCCTACGCACGGTAGCTCTACCATGTCGCGTTAGGTATCTCACCTTTGGTCTGCACGTGCATTCCTCATGTCGGACGTGCTACCGGACTGGCATGACGATGTTTCTTGCCCGCATCGCACGCTGTGTTGCAGGTCGGACGTGCTGCCTAGTGTCGCTTGTGGTTGTTGCTCTGCTTTGTAGCGATGGCGTATAGCACCTGCGGCAAGCTGTTGGTGTGTGCGGATCGTTGCTGCTTCGTGCCGTGTCGATACTGGTCTTCATCACGGATGAGCTGTGAGAATGCTGCCCGTGAAGCAGAGTTTAGGGCTCCCGCGAAGAGCCCTTCGTGATAGCCGATTCGGCGAGGTTGAGGGGTCAGCATGAACGTTCCGATACCGCGTCAGCAGCGGAGTAGCCTGCCGCGCTGTGTGTGCGCGGTGAATGGCAAGGGCGGCACGGGGAAGACGTCGACGACGGCTAACCAGGCGGCGCTGTGTGCGGCTGGGGGCATGCGAGTGCTCGTGATCGACATGGATCCGCAGGGAAATCTGTGCACGGATCTGGGTTACAAGCAGCTGCCCGAGTTCGACGGCGGCCGAGCGTTCGCGGCTGCGCTGGTGGGCTGGGGCGAGCTGGCGTTCATGCGTGGTGTGCGCCCGAATCTCGACGTCATTTGCGGTGGCATGGAGCTGCTGAAAATCGTGCCTTCACTGATGACGATGGCTGCGGATCAGTACCGCTTCCGTCTGCTCGACATTTTGCAGCCGTACGCCGCTGACTACGACATCATCTTCATCGACACTCCGCCGGGCACTCCGGCGCTACAGGAGATCGCGCTGACGACGTCGCGGTACGCGTACATCCCGACCCGTACCGACGTGGCGAGCATCGACGAGGGCGTGGCGAACATCGCCGGCGTGTTCGCTGACGTCCGGCAGCACACGAATCCCGATCTGACGCTGCTGGGAGTCGTCATCGTCGCCACGACGTTCCAGGGCGAGAAGGTCCGCACGGTCGTCGACGAGGAGTCGGGGGAGACCCGCAACGAGGTCATTCCGGCGACGGCTCGTATGCGCGCGATCCGTGAGCGCATCGAGCTGATCCTCGGCGAGGCCGCACCGGTCTACAGGTCGCACGTGCGCTACGTCGAGGCGGCCGCCGTTGACGCCCGCGCTGGTGGGCAGCTGGCTCACGAGTTGGAGCAGGAAGTGTTGTCCGGGCCGTCCTGGGTGGAGCAGTTGCGTAATCCCGAGCTGCGCAGCCACCGGCTCGCCTCGTCGCAGTCGGCGGCCGGCTTGGCGGGGGACTACCAGAACATCACGACGGAAACGTTGCACTACATCCGTGAGCACGAAGAAAGGCTGGCGGGGGCAGTCGCATGACCAGCGAGGACACCACGAAGAGCAACACGCAGATCAAGCCGCCGGGTAACCGCAACCCAGCGCCGGCGCAGTCTCTGGGCGCCGCGTTCGGTGGCCCGAACCGCGGGGCAGCCGTCGCCGGCGTACTCCAGCCGTTGCCAGCGCCTGCGGCTGAACCGCCAGTGCGGACGGAGGCGGCGCCCGCGCCCACTCCGCGTCCGGTTGAGCAGAAGCCGCAGCCGACCGCTCAGGCTCCGAAACATGCCGTCGACGAGTCGGTCGACGGGGACGCCCAGGAGCAGGCGGGCGAGGATACGCAGGAGCAGAAGCAGGCCAAAGCCCGTACGCGGCGGGCGGGGCAGCGCAAGCCGTCGCGGCGCGCGGTGGGCAGGCGCCCGTCGACCTCGGCCAGGCTCGGGCATTCGCTCAAGAAGCGGCTGGAGCGTTACTCCGCCAGGACGGGTGGGCGGACCTACGCCGCGGTGCTGATCGAGGCATTCGAACTACATCATCAGGAGATCCCGGTCCTGTTCGCCCCGAAGCCGGCTGCGGCGGCACCGCTGATGCCCGCGCTCGGTCGGCTGTTCCCGCCCCGGCCGGAGGTGGTCAAGGCAGTGAGCAGCGAGGGGACCGAGCAGGTGAACTTCACGCTCACCGCTGTGGAACGCGACATCCTGCATGGCCTGCTGGATCAGTACCCAGACGTGCCGGACCGCAACAAGTTGATCGTTGCGGTGCTGCGTCGGCATCTGGACGATGTCGAGCCTGAGATCCCTTCCGACCAGCACTGATTCGACTGGCCCTGTCGCGGTCGATCGGCCGCGACAGGGCCAGTACCCGAGAGGCTTGGATTCGGCCCTGAATTCGCCGTAGAGCGCCGTTCCCGCCGCGTCAAGCTAGGGCTACCAGGCGGCCGTAACAGCGGTTGCGCAGGCCGCGCAGTAGTGCCGCTCGCGGCCGCCGTCCCAGGGCTCGCTATAGGCGGCGACCTCACCCGAGCAGCCGTGCCAGGAAACCTCGCATTGGTCGACGGCGGCCGCCGAACGCGGCGAGCCAGGCTGCTCGGCGGGCTTCTCGCGGCGCGGCCGCACCACAGCGGGGGACTTGACCTCGGTTGTTGTGCCGGATCCGGAACGGTTAGCGATCGCGCGGGCCTGGTCGCGGGCGCTGACGCCGGCCGCCGACAACTGGGTGTCGTCCCTGCGACGCTCGGCCTCGGCTCGTGCGGAGGCCTGCTGTTCACGCAGCTCAGACGCCTGATCGGCCACAGTCTCGCGGCGCAGCTCGGCCGCCAACCGGGCGGGGAAGGGCGGCTCTTCGAGGCCGCTGAATGCCTGCGTCAGCTCGTTCTTGAGCCAGCCCGCGCCACTGTGGATCGTGTCGGGCAGTGGGCGGCCGCTGCGCTGTTTCATGATCCAGGCGGCGAGTCCGGTGGCGGTCCAGTCGGGGCCGGTGTTGCGCCCCAGTACCGCCGCGATCATTTTGCTGGGCGAGCTGCTCAACTGGGGCCAGAGTCTGCGCAGGTCACGGGCTAAATCGGCCGCCCAATCGGCCCAGTCGGGACGCTGTACTCGCTTGCGTGGCTCAGGTCGCGTTGCCTGAAGCGTCCTAGGGCGCTGTACAGGGTGTGACCTGCGCTTACGCAGTGCCACATTGGATCGGGGACCATCAAGATCAGCTCGGTTGCTCCTAGTCGATGAGCGCGAAGCGCGTTCTCCTCTCCGGCCGTCAGGCCGTCCACCCACGAGGAGCGCGTGAGTCCGGGAGGGTTCTATACCCCAGTACGAACAGGAACTTAAGTACTCACAGCTAGACGCCATGCGGGGGGGGAAGAAATTTCTATCGATGTCTTGGGCTGCCGTGGCGACGCGCCCGGCGGTCTGGCGCATCTGAGCCCGCCGGGCGCGTTCGGGCCAGTCCACATCGGCACCCGAACGGCCGCGTAGCCCGTCCAGCGCGACGTAGGCGGCCGAAACCAGGCTCAGGATGGTCTGGATAAGGTCGCCGACCGTCGCGAGTGCCAGGGGCTCGCTGGCGGCCCGTAGGTCGCGGTCGACGGGGGAGCGGTGCACCGGGGCGATGTCGAACGCGGCCCGGGCCTGGCAACGGCCGGTGGCAACACGCTCGACCATGGACAGTCGGCGGCCCTGCTCGGTTCGTGTCAGCCAGCCCAGCTGCTCCATGCGCTTCCAGGCCGCGGTGACGGTGCGCTTGTCAACGCCGGCGAGCCGCGCCGCCATCGCCCGGCCGGGCAGGCTGCGGCGGCCCGAGCGCGGGTCGCAGTCGAGCACCATCACCGCGCCGACGCGGGCCAAGGCTTCGTTCGGGCGCCCACGCAGCGTCGTGCGAGCTGCGGCGTCGCGCGCCATCAGGTCTGCTAGCAGCACGATCGGACGGCCCCAGCCGCGGCCGACGAGGTAGGCGTCGACGACCGAGCGGGCGTGCTCGAGTACGCGCTCCAGGCCGGCGATGTCCGTCTCGGACTCGGTGATCGTGGAGATCCGCTCGAACTCGGCGGCGATCGCGGCGTCCTGGGCGGCCTTGACGGCGGCCTGCTCGGCCTCGAACTCCCGGCGGGCCCGGTCCAGGTAGGTGAAGCTGCACAGCCAGCACTCCGGTGTCGGCTCGCTGGCACCGCACGCCGGGCACAGGTCGGTGTCCAGCTCGCCGACGCTGTCCCAGTAGGCGGCCTCAGCCGCCCGGATCGCGTCGGCTACCTCGCGGTCGCGGCCGCCGCGCCAGCACGGCACGCACAGCGGCTCAGAGCCGGATCCGGAGCGCGGCTCGCCGTAGCGGTGGACCCCGGCTCGGGCGCACGCGGCGCAGGGTCGGCGGTTCCAGGCCGGGTCGACCGGCCGGGCCTGACGGGGGATGCCAGGCAGCTTCAGACCTACCTGGCCGTTCCAGTCGGTGCCCGTGACCAGGGCCATGGCGGTCGTGGGGGCCGTGGCGAGCGTGGTTTCGCGGCGGCCGCCGCCGCGTAGGACGTAGTCAGGATCGTTGCGATGAGTCAGGCAGGCATCCGCGCCGGCGGCTGCAATCACGTACTGCCCGAACCGCGCCGCACACACGACGCAGTGCGTCGGGTGCATGACTTCTGACGTGCCGTCCTCGGCACGCCGAGCGTGATTTATGGCCCGGTGGTCGCGCAGGACCTCCGGGTTAGGTACCGTACGAGGCGGGTGAGAGCCCATAAGCGTCACCCACCCACAAACTTGATCACGAGATCGCACCTCTGATCAGGGAATTTGGTGGGGTTGGCCCTTGGACTGCTGTCTGCTTGCCGGCTTGAAAGCAGTCCAGGGGCTTTTTCTTATTCTGTTGTTGATCTTGCTCGGGTGACGCGTCTCGCACCGGCGTCGGTGGTCATCTTCGCCTGAAACCCCGACTTCTGCGGAGTCGGCGCGCCGACCGGGTTCCACGTCCGGCACGTGTCGCCCGTATCGGCATTCGTCCTGTTTGGACCGTTCCTGACAGTCGCCCGTCTATGCCCGCACACCCCTGCGGGAACGCCGGTTCGGTGCCGCCGTGGCGGCGGTTCGGTCCGGTTCGGGGACTGATCCGAACCCCGGCCGAACCAGACCCGAACCGTTCCGAACCACCTTCCGAACCGGGCCGAGCCAGGTTCGGAAAGCGGCCGAACTCGGCTCGGTGCGCACTCGCGCACACTCGCGCCCGTCGCGGTCTGGACGGCCGCTGCGGCGGGATGGCGGGCAGGTGGTTCGGAAGCAGCGCCGGTACCAGCGGCGCCGCTTCCGAACCAGTTCGGGCCGCTACGCAACGTGAGCCCCGTTGATCGGCGTGCCCGACACCGGCGCGTCCAGGCCGGCCTCCGCCGCCCACCGCTTGACCCACCGGCTGCACAGGCTGTCCGACGCGCCCGAGGCCATCTTCAGGTCCTTGGGGCGCGGCATGTTACCTGCGGCGATCTGCTCATCCCAGTACGCCCGAGCGAGCTGGATCTTGCTCGCGGTGGGCTCCACCGTCTCGTCTTCGTCGGCGTCGTCAGCGTCGTCTTCGTCCTTCCCGAACTGGTTCGGGTCGGGTTCCGCAGCGGGCTTTCCGTCACTCTGCGCATTGGCTCCGGCGGTCCAGACGGCCCGCAGCAGCGCCTCCAGGTCGGGCTTGCTGGGGGTGGGCTCGCTTGTGGTTTCGAACCCGGATCCGAACTGGCTCGAACCGGTTCGGTCGAGATCCGAACCACCCTGGTCGAGACCAGAACCACGCCCGTCGAGACCCGAACCGGCGCTCTGGAGGACCTTCTCGGGTTCGGCCGCCGGGCTCCAGGAAGGGACCGGCCGGTTGTCCTGGCCGTCGCTGGACGACGGCTCGTCAGCGTCGGTTCGGTCCGCCGCGTACGTGGTTCGGGAGTCGGTTCGGTCCGCCGTGACGTCGGTTCGGTCGGTCGTGCCGACCGGCAGGGCGGGAATCTCGGCGGCGTCCAACGCGGCTCGCCCGGCGCGGATCGGCTCGCGCTGGGTGACGTGACCGCCGACGCGCACGGCCGACAGCTCGGCGGCCAGGATGGCGGTCAGGCCGTCGTAGTCGGCCCCAGCGCGCAGCCGCTCAGCGACCTGGTCCATGTCGTAGGTGAGGATGGCGATCTCGGCCATGTCCTTACCCACGGTCTTCTTCAGCCGCTTTTGCAGGGCCGCCGACAGCGCTTCGTTGCGCTTCTCCTGCCGGGTCACGATCAGCGCCGCCTCCAGCGAGCCGTAGAGGCCCAGCTGCGGGTACGCCCGAGCCAGGCTGCGGGCCCGCCGGGTCAGCAGCGGGTGACGCAGCCAGTGGCCCCACAGCTCGTAGGAGGGGGTGACCGCGGCCAGCTGGTTCTTGGCGCGCAGCCGGTCGCGGCGGCGGTTCTCCATGTCGGTCCACCAGCTGATGAAGCCCAGGGCGCTCATCAGGGCGAAGAATGCTCCGAGCATCCAGTTGGTGTCCCAGTGCGAGACCAGGTTGAACGTGATGGCCGAGACGGCGACCAGTACCGCAACCACCCGCGAGACGGTGGCGTTCTCGCCCAGACGCCGGCGTACGTCGGCGTTGGACAGGAACGACACGCCGCCCAGCTCCAGGGCGATGACCGCGCCGAACGCGACCAGCCACCCGGTGCCCAGCTTCTCGACCACGCCGGACGCCTGGCCGACCAGGGCCAGCAGCAGCACCACGACGTAAAACACCTTGCGCTGCTTGCGATCCAGCCGCACCGCCTTGCGCAGGCTCTCGTCCTCTTCCTCGGCGGCGGCCGAGGCCTCGCCGTCGAGCCGCGACAGCCGCTCCAGCAGCTCCGGCTCAAGACTGACGATCATTCGTCCATTCCCCTCAGTCATGCGACAAACTTCTTTGTCGCTGTCGCTATCGTAGTAGCGACAAACTTCTTTGTCGAACTAGTGTCGGCTGGGCGACAGTTCGAGTCTGTACGGTTCTGTCCAGGCTGGTCAGTGCCGGTGAGTGACGGTGACGATCGTCTGGCAGACCCGAGGGCCGGCCTTCGCCGCGATCACGGCAACCACGACCAGGCCACCGATGACGAGGACCAGGTTCGACGCCAGCCACGCCAGGGCGACCGCGACCGCCCAGGCCAGCACCGCCAGCACGATGAACGCGAACGCGGCCGCCACGAGGGCCCGCCGGGGCGTCCAGAACGGCGGCTGCACGGTGCTGGCCTGCCGGTGGGCGATCGTGCGTGGAGCGAGCTGGACGACCAGGGCGTAGCGGCCCGGCGTGCCGTCTGGCTGCGGAATGTCCGCATGCACCAGCCGTCCCTCGGCCCGCCACTTGGCCACGTGCTGGTTGAGCTGGTGCGGAGTGCCGGTCACCATCACCCGGCCGCCGGTCAGGCTGATCAGCTCGGCAGGGGCGACTGTGGCGACTGCGTTCAGGACGACCGGCGCGGGCCGGTCGCGCTGCTCCACATAGAAGGTGGGCCGGGCCTGGATCTCCCCGTCGAGAGCCCGACCAGGCAAGGGCTCAGATGATCTGTACTGCGTGGACATTGATCATGCCTCCTCGCGGGTGGGCTCGTCGACGCCGATTTGCTCGGCGGCGTAGACGAACCAGGGCTGCTGACGGCGGTTGAAGCGGATCTTGTGGGGCTTGGTCTTGGGGAACTGGTGCAGCTGGCGCATCTTCTCGGTGCGCTTGCCCCAGGGGTCGTTGGCTGCGGGAACGTCCAGGCGCAGCCGACCGCGCCGCCACCAGGCGGCGGTGCGTAGGTCGCCAGCGCGGATCGCCCACAGCGGGAAGCTGACCTGCCGGGGTCGGCCGTCCTTGCGGTCGCGGCTCATCAGCAGCCAGCGCAGCGTCGTGACCTGCACGGTCACCATGCCGTCGCCGTGCACGGTCAACCGCCGGTTGAGACCTTTGGCGTCGTACACGAGCGGCTGGGTCATCTTGCCGAGGATTGCCAGGGTCTTCATCGCCGTCCCCACTTCCACCAGGCCAGCGCCGCGACCGCGATCGCGACGGGCAGTACGAACCGGCGCGCGGACTCGGCCAGGGCCGCGAGCCAGGCCCGCCGCACCACCGGCAGCTTGGCCCGAACGTCCTGGTAGTCGGCCCAGGCGCGGCGCTCGCGGGCGTGCCCGGCGCCGGCCAGGCCGCCAAGCACCGACGCCGCCACGGCGGCCGCGGCCGCGACCGTGATCACCGTGGCCAGGCGTTGATCACGCACGAGGCCGCAGCCCCACACGCAGCCGATCACCGCCAGCCCGGCGGCGATCATCACGAACTTCTTCACGTCACGTCCTGTCGTAGGGGTAGCGGTGCCCACGCGAGCCCACGCACGCCACGCCACGCACGCCACGAGCGGGCGCGGGCCCGTCTCTAACGCGCGCGCGCGAATCGGCCCCTGTGGGGGTCGTGGGGTGGCGGTCATGGGGAGCGTGGCGTGGGCCGAAACCCACGCCACGCGGGCCGTCAGGGCGCTCATGCGGCTGCTCCGGCCAGAACTGGGGGAGCGGCCAGGATCTCGTACCAGCCGCGGCTGTCGGAGCGGCGCAGCCACTGCGGCTGCTCCTTGATGAACTCGCCGAGGACCTTGTCCAACCAGGACGCCTTGTAGCCGACCTCGCCTAGGACCTCGCCCATCATGGATTCCTTCTTGACTAGCACGATGCCGCGCTCGTACAGCCCGGCCAGCCAGGTCCGGACGTAGACGCGGGCCTCGGCTTGCGGCATTTGCGGCGTCAGGGCCAGCCGCATGCCGCCGGTGTTCTCGCCCGGGTGGATCTCGTCGCGCAGGTTCACGCCCGCCAGCTCGCCGGCGACGTCGCCGGGAACATCCGGGTGGGCCAGGTCGACGTCGTCGAACTCGTCCAGGTCCGAGCCGTCCTCGCTGTCCAGCTCGTCGTTGAGGTCCTTCAGCAGCCCGTCGACGTCGTCCGGGTCGTCGTCGAGCGGGTCGACGTCGACGTCCTCCGCAGCGACGGCCAGGTCGTCCACGTCGGTGTCGTCGAACTCGTCCAGGTCGTCGTCGGGCTCGTCGATGTCGATCAGGTCGTCGTCATCGGCGGCGGGCCGGTTGACCGGGCGGGCCGCCTGGGTTGCCACCACCGATCCGGCGATGACCGGGTGCGGCGTCGGCTGGGCCGAGGACATGCCTCGGTCCCGCAGGTTGATGTAGTGCTCGGCCCACTGCGCCAACAGCTTGTCGTCCGGCTTGAACGTGCGGGCGGCCTCCGACCACTCCTCGCTGGGCACGCCCGGCGCGGTCATGTAGATCATGCCGGGCTGGTGGGCGCCCCACAGCCAAGGCGATGCGCCGGCCGCCAGGACCTCGTCCGGCAGCGCCATATCGGCGTCGTCTTCGGCCTGCACGCCCAGGCACATCTGGGTGTTGAAGTTGGACCGCGCCGACGTCGGGAACCGGTCGTAGCTTGCCCGCTGGAACCCGCCCACGAAGTGGATGCCCAGCGAGCGGACGGTCTCCGACAGGTTGACGAAGATCTTTTTCAGGTCGGTGGCGACGTCTGCGAACTCGTCGCAGATGATCACCCTGAACGGGATGTTGGCCCCGGGCATCCACTCCTTCATGCCCTGCTGGCCCAGGATGCGCGACCGGTCGCCGAACTCGTTGTAGAGGTCGTGCAGCGCCTGGGCAACGCCCTTGCGGGTGGACTCGTAGCGGGCCGCGCCCCGCTTGACCCAGTCGGGTTCCTGGTCGGCCTTGCGGCTGTTGAGGTACCAGTACTCGACCTCGGCCTTGGAACCACGCGACAGGACCCCGTCGATGAGCAGCATCTGGATCAGGGCCGACTTGCCGGCGCCGCTCATGCCGGTCACGGTCGCCACCGACGCGTTGCGGCCCTGGCTCGGGTCGCCCGGCATCCAGTACTGCAACGGATCGCCGCCCCGGCGTACGCCAAGCACGACCGGGTCGAGCACCGTACCGCCGCTGCGGATCGACGGCCCCGGCCACGGCGGCGAAGTCTTGAGCGGGTTGTGCGGTGCCAGGACCATCTGGCCGGCGTTCGCGTTGTCCTTCGACGGAATGATGCGCACCGCGTCCGGCGGCAGGTTGTACATGCTGGCGATCGCCGTCGCGGATTCCTGCAGCTCGGTCGCCGAGACGCCCGGCTCCATCTGGTAGGCGGCCTTGACCTGCCCGCCCTGCGTCGTCGTGATCTCGTTGATCCCGCGAACCTTCTCCAGAGCCCCACCGAGCTTGTCGAACATGCCCGTCCCTGGCTCACCCGGGCCGTGCTTGAACACCGTGTAGACGTTCGCCCCGCCGCAGGCCAGGATCGCCAGCAGCCCGTAGAAGGCGAACGGCCGCCAGGTCAGGTCCGGCAGGCCCGCCAGCACCCAGGACCACAGGCCACCAACGGCGACGCCGCCCGTGGCCAGAGTGCAGGTCAGGTTGCCGCGCGGCCGCGTCGACCGCCACGTGATCGCCGCGAAGCCGGCGTACACCGCAGCGGTCAGCACCGACCACATCCAGGAGAACGCCGAGTCGCTGGCCAGCCCGAAGCGGACCACGACGGCCAGGACGACCATCGCGACCGCCAGCAGCCACGGCAGCAGGTACGGCATCGGATTGCCGGAGGCAGAGGCCCGGATGCCGCCGGCCGAGAACCCGAAGTTCCCGCCAGCACCGGGCTTGAGCGTCATCTTCGCCATGGTCAGCTCCCGAACGTGATCGTCTTGTTGCCCGCGCGGCTGGTACGGCGGTTAGCCGCCTGGATCTCCGCCTGGTATTCGACCTGGAAGCGTCGCGCCGCCAAGGTCACGTAGCGGCAGATCAGCATCATCACCGCAGCCGCCAGGCCCAGCGGCCGCACGACCTTGTGCCGCCTGCGGACCTTGGCCCGCTTGTCGTGCGCCTTCAACATCGCCGACAGCTCAGCCGCAGTGTTCGCGTACTCACGCGCGAACATGAGCATGAGCTTGCGCTGGTACTGGAAAAATTTGATCAGGTCCTCGTCGGTCTGGACGTCGTCGATGGTGGCGATCCGGACGATCCTCATGCCTGCCCCTCCCCGGTGGTGGCGGCGGCCCGTACGGGCCGCCGCGTGGTCTTCATCGTCACTGCGCTGCCGCCTTGGTCAGCGCCTTCAGCTCCGTGTCAGTCGGCGTCCACAAGCGACGCCCACCGGTCGCCAGCACCGGGCGGGCCAGCGGCACGATTCCGGTGAGCTGCCAGTGGTACAGGTCGGGATCGTCCTGGCCCGGGTGCTGGCCCCAGCCCCAGCAGCAGTTGTCGGCGGCCAGGTGCACGTCGATCAGCTGGGCGATTGCCACGAACGCGCCTCGCTCGATGTACTGCGCGTCGGGCGTCAACTTCGGCAGAGCCGCGCCCTTCCGGGGCCGGTCCAGCCACCATGTGCCCCACGCCCGCAGCATCTGCTGCGACCGGGCTCCCACCGGGTCGAACTTCAGCCCGGCATGAATCGCCAGCAGCCCGCGGTAGGACGTCGACCAGGACCGGTTCTCGACGACCTTGCCGGCGTGCGCGATCGCCCACGCCCACGGCTGGCGCACGGTCAGCGCCTGCATCACTTTCGGGCCGGTCACCAGCCACCCCCAGGGGTGAGGCTGGCGACTCGGGCCGCCAGCAGCTCGTACCGCCACCGCTCGGCCGCCGCGAGGAGGGTCCAGCTGACCGCCTGAACGCGGCGGCCGTGCACCCACACCGACAGCTGGTCGCCGCCCGGCAAGTGCCGATCCAGCTCGTGCATGAGGTCGAGGAAGTCGGTGAACATCGCCAGGGCCTCGTCGGCGAGGGCTTCCGTGGTCTCCCAGGTGTTCCCCGGCCGCAGCGACTGCACCGCCGCGCTCACGGCCTTGTGCAGGTCTTTGCGCGTCAGCATGCTCGGATTCGGGCCGACCGCTGCGCTGAGCAGGATCCCGGCCTTGGTCAGCACGTCCGGGCCGAGGTTGGCTGTACGCGCGTCGGGAACGGTCAACGTCGTCATCGGACACCCCCGGCGAACACCAGCGGTACCGAGTCCAGGTCGGCGACCGTGACGGTCGGGCTGCCTGGCAGCTGGACCGCAGTGGCGGCCGGCGGCTGCCACACCTCCACCTGCTTCGAGCCCTTCGATACGTAAACAGCGAGGTCAGCCCGATCCAGTAGCGTCGTCAGGTCGACGGTGGAATCGCCGTCGACCAGCCCGACCGACGTCGTCACGGTGATGACCAGCTCGGCGGCGTCGCCGTCAATCTGGTCGGTCGACGCGGGCTCGATCAGCGTCGGGTCGGCCTGGATCCGGATCGGGCATGCGACGCTCTCCGCCACGCGCTCCATCACCGGCGCTGCAATGTCGGCGCTGTAGGGCGCGATGATCGCAAACTCGTCGCCGTGCATCCGCATCGCAAGGCCGTGCTCTCCGGCGCCGATCTCCAGCCGCCGAGCGACCTCCTGCAACACGAAGTTGGCGTTCTCGTGGCCGTACCTCTTGTTGACCGCCCCAAACTTGTCCAGATCGAAGCGGACGAGCGACCAGGAGCCGCCCTGAGCCTGCCGGGCGGTCAGCTCCTCGATGAGCGTGCGCCGATTGCGCAGACCCGTCATCGGGTCGACATGCTCGGCCATCCACAGGCTCGCCCGCAGCTCGTCCAGCTCGGCAAGCGTCCTCCGCTCGCGGCGGATCGATGCCCGCACCGAGATAGCGATCAGGCCAAGTCCTGCACTCGCAGCGGGCAGGGCGGTGATGAAGTTGAGGTCCATCACGGCCGACCTCCTCGCACGATCTGACGAATGCGCGTGTAGGTCATGCCGAGCGTCGCGGCGAGCACCCGACCGCTTACACGACGGGCGACCAGTTCCTTGAGCGCCAGCTGGCGCTCGGCGAGGGCAGCTTCGTACTGCTTACGCAGTGCACGAGGGCGTAGCGCCGTGGTGATTAGTTCGGCGTTGCTGAGGTTCGCCAGTTCTCCTGACGAAGGGTTGTGGACGATGATGGTCATGGGTCGGGTTCCTTTCGACGGGGCTTTTCGACCCTGAGGTCCGGATCGTTGCGAGCGGTCCGGACCTCGCTACTACTCATGTACGCCCCAACGCCACTCCTGCGACGTTGTACGTACAACAGCTATTGCATCGACGGTAGGCGAGGGCGCGGTACGTGTCAATGACTCTTCAACGGCGTTGTACGTACAATCCCGGGGTATGAGCCACCCACCTGGGATTGATCTCCACTCTCGACGGCCTCTGGCCGAGCAAGTCGCCGATGTCTTGCGGCAGCGCATCGAGTCTGGGAACCTCCCGCCCGGCAGCCGCCTTCCGGCCGAGCAGGAGATCGCTGAGCTGTACGGGATCTCGCGCGACACGGTCCGCCGAGCGCTGACCACCCTCACACAAGAGGGCCTAATCCGGGTTGCCCGCGGCAAGGGCCGGATGGTGCGAGAGCACAGTCGGATTCCGTGGTGGCCGCAGCGGTTCGAGGCGCTCAGCACGCGACAGGACACACCTGAAACCGGGCTCGATGCGTGGGCGGCTGATATCGCGCAGCAGGGTAGCGCGCCGCGCCAGGACGTCGAGGTGAAGATCGTGGAGGCTCCCGCTCTCGTCAGCGCGAGGCTTGGCCTCGATCCAGGTACGTCTGTCGTCTCTCGCCGGCGAATCAGATTCGTCAACGACCTGCCCAATCAGATCGCCGACTCCTACTACCCGATGGACGTGGCGGTGGGCAGCCCGATCATGACCCCCGGTGACGTCACGATTCCTGGCGGCCTGATGGCGGCTGCTGGGCATCCCCAGGTCCGGTTTGTAGATGAAATCGTGGGACGGCTCGCCGATGCCGAGGAGCGCCAGCGCCTGAACCTGCCACCTGTAACAGCGGTGGCCGAGCACGTCAGAACGGGTTTCGACAAGGCTGGTCGGCCCGTACGCGTGATTATCACGATCGGCGAGCGCATGACGATCATGTATGAAAGCGATGGTCAATGAGCAGCAGGTTCGTTGTCCGCCAGGCAACTGGCAGCGACGTTGACACGATCATCGAGTTGCGTGAAGAGGCTGAGCGGTGGCTAGCGGCCAAGGGTGTAGCCCAATGGACCTCGGACTACAGCGACTATGCCCGCTCGGTCCTCAAGCAGTTCGTCGATGACGGGAGCGCCTGGGTTGTTGAGAACCACGGCATAGTTGTTGCCACGTTCAGCCTGTACGCGCAGCCCGATGAGGACTTCTGGGCCTGGTCCGAAGATCGGCACGATGCGCTCTACCTGTCGAAGCTCATCGTTCGCCGCTCTCACGCCAGTCAAGGCATAGCGGACGCTGCGCTGAACTGGGCCGCGACCCGAACCCGGGATTCGGGCAAGCGCTGGCTTCGCATCGATGTTCGACGCGACAACATGGCACTCCAGAGCTACTACTTGGCGCGAGGCTTCTGCCACTTGCGCACATGGCACGCCCCAGAGCGCCGGACCGAGTCCGGTTGGCTAGCACAACGTGCGGCAGGACTGGTGCTTCCAGCCCCCGTCAGCTTGGCGCACGTTTCTTAGCTGAGGCGGCAATCACATGAAGACCCCAGCCTTCCGGCTGGGGTCTTCATGGTTCTCGCTCGTCAGTGGGCGAGCTGGACGGCAAGGGTGACAAGCAGGACGGCGACGCCAGCGGCGAGAAGCCAGACGGCCTGCTGGACGTTGCGGTACTTGGCCAGCGCGAGGCGGGCCATGCCGGGTAGCTGGCCCGCACGGTGTGCGATCACGGCGTCCGCGTCTGCGTACGACTCGGCGAGCTGCGCCGGCGTCATGGTGGACTGGTCGTACAGCGAGCCGGGAAGCCGGGGCAGCCGCGGATAGACCGCGACCAGCAGCGCGGCCGCACTGGCGGCGTAGAGCGACTCGGCCAGCCAGCCGAGAACTGCGGCCGCGCCCTGCAGCTGGGTCAGCAGGACGGAGCCGACCAGTCCGAGCAGGACGCCGTCGATGCCGAGCAGGGTGCCAGCCTTGGCGTCGACGCGGCCGAGCTCGGTGCGCGCGTCGGAAATCGCGGCGCCGATATGGTCGGCTGTGCGCAGGTCAGGGGTCATGATTGATCTGCTCCTTCGGAGTCGCGAGCGGTCTTTGCTTCCAGGCGGGGCCGCTCGTGTTGTCGGTCGGTCGGGAGATCGCGGTCAGGGGCGGTCGAAGATGTCGTGAGTGCCGATGCGGCGCCACACGATGTGAGGCTCGCCTTCACGGACGGGATCTCCGTACTCGAACGTCGCGCGGCCGTCGTCGGCCCACGTCATCTCCCAGATGTCGTCGTGGCCGGCCATCTTCTTCACGCGCAGCCCTCTGCGGAAGCTGCCTGCACGCAGGTCGGTGACGAAGTTCGCGACGGCTCGGCGAAACGCGGCCTGCTGGGCGGGAGTGAGCTTGCCGAACTCGCGCAGGAAGCCAGACAGGGCAAGGAACGTCGGCATCAGTCGTCGCTGCCCAGCGCCTTCAGGAACTCCTCGTCGCTGTCGTAGCGCTCGAACTCACCGCGAGCCAGTTCGGCGTCGGCCTCGGCTTCCTTCGCCTGCCATTCCGGCGTCCAGAACCACTCCTGGTCACGGGGGATGATGGCGGCCGGGGTGAGCACGATGCTGCCGTCGCGTTCGGTGACGATCACCTGGTCGCCTTCCTCCAGATGTAGCTTCTCGCGGACGGCCTGCGGCAAGGTGATGCCACCCTTGGCACGCAGGGTGGCGGTCATGGTGTTGCGGCCGCGGGCTTCCTTGGCCCGAGACGGCTTGCCGTCGCGGCGGGCGTCGGCCCCAGCGTGCTGTACCTCGGTCATAGACCCAGTCTGACAGTCAGACTTTCCAACTGTCCAACACTGAGTCGTCTGACAAGCATTTTTGTCGAGAATGCGCCCTACGTCACGATCGCCGGCTCGTCGTCGGCGTCGATGCGGTCAAGCGCCCTCTGGGTCTCGCGAACAGCAGGAACGATGCGGCCCGCTGCGAGCAGGCGTATATCGATCGCTCTGGCCATCGGCTCAGCCAGATCCTTGATCCTCTTCGCTTGGTCCGCGCGCGTACGGCGCGACAGGACCAGGCCGTGAACCGTCATGATGTAGCGCATTACGAGATCTCGCAGTCGCCCTGGGTACGCTCCGGCGTAACGCCCGGCGTTGAGGAAGATCTGCTGAGTGAGATCACACAGCTGGTCGTAAGCGCGGCGGCGATCCTCGAGGACGCGCAGGCGAACCTCGGGGTGTAACTGCTTGGGCAGATCTTCTGCCAGCCACGCGGCGCATAGCGCCAACTGCAACAGCAGCGCCTCAAGCTCGCGGCGGGTCGTACGCCCCTCGTTCACAGTGTTGATCAGCGGTCGGAACACCCACTCAACCACCACGAACGTCACCAGGCCACCGGCCACACCGCCCCAGAAGTTCACTTGGCGAGGATAAGAGGGACCCGCACCGGCACTAGACGTGAAGCGACCCCAGCTCGACGGGGGACGGGCTGAGGTCGCTGGTCAAGTGCCGGCGGGTGCGCCACCGGCACGCGGCCAGCGTAGGCAGGCGTTGAGGTCGCGTGCAGCACCCGGAAGGTTGAAGCATGTCGAGGGTCTGTGCCGCCGCCGCAGCTCTGAATCCGCTGCGGTGGCCGCTACGCTGCTGGCCCATGGTGTATCTGCCGAATCCGCCGACGACAGCGCCGGGGTGCCTGGCCCAGTTGGCGCTGTACGCGTCGCACCGCGACTACATCAACTCACTGCCTGGCAGCGGTTTCCAGATCGGCTCGATAGTCAACTGCGAGCTGGAGGACGCTCACGGCGGGCAGCATCTCGCCCAGCTGGCCGGCGCAGGAACGCCTGGGCACCCGGCCGAGGACCTGTGGGTGTATTTCGAACGAGCCGAGACCTACACCTCGATGGTGTTCGCACCCAGCTGCACGGCCGAGTACGGCGTGAACGACCAGTACGACAACGTCCCGTGTACTCACATCGCTGGACATCCGGGCGCGCACAGCTGGGACATCGAGCCTTCCTGACCAGGCTGCCATCCGGCGGGGGCAAGGTCTCTCAACCATTACCGAGGGCGGCCTGCAGGTCGCGTACCGCCGAACGGTACGTCTGCGCTTCTGGCGCACCTCGATACTGGGCTTGCAGCTCCGCGTCCAGCTCGCCCGCCACCATGAGCAGGCTGGGCAGGCTCTGCCGGGCAGCGGCCAGCGCAGCGATCCCACCGTCGACCGCCTGCTCCAGCTCGCCCGCTCGCGCGGCCGCCACCGCCAGGGTCAGCCGGGCCTCGGCCACTCGCATCGGCGAGGTGACCTGACCGTCCGCTGTGGTGTGGGTGTCGATCACGATCTGCGCGTACTCAGCAGCCGTCTCGGTCGCCCCCGCCAGACGCATCGCATCCATCGAGTAGAACGGCCACTTCTGGGTGTCGATCACGAAGTGGTTGTCGGTCCGTCCTTTGTTGCCGTACTGATCGAGCAGACTCTGGCCCAGGTCGAGCACCCGGCGCAGCCCGTCAACGTCTCCCAGCCGGGCCAGGGCCTTGGCTTCCTGGCCGAGCAGTTGCAGCCGCACTCCGTGCTCGGGCGCCGCGTTCTGGCCAGCCCTGGCGTGGTCGAGCACGTCCTCGTACCGGCCAGAGGTCAACGCGAACCAGGCCGCCATCTCATATCCCCAGCCGACGATCTCCGAGGCACCGGCCTCCCGCCCGAGCTGTATCGCCCCGACCCGGGTGTTCTCGGCCGACGCCGACAGACCCATGTCGTACTCAAGGCAGCCGGCCAGCAGCGCCAGCCACCCAGCCTGGACCAGTAGTTCGGTATGCGCGCGCAGGCTTGGCGAACCTCGACGTAGCACGCCGCTCACCCGGCGCAGCAGCCCGTGGGTTTCGGTCCGCAGCTGGCTGGGGTCGTCATGGACGTACCGGCAGCACAGCTGTTCCACCTCGATCGCGAGTTGATCGAGCGTTGCTGCGCCGGCGTCGGCTCGGCGCAGCCGAGCTAGTAGGTCGGTCGTCGCGGACGGGTTTGTATCCCGGCGTGCCGCCTGGTCCAGGTGGGCGGCCGCGATCAGGTCGCCGCGGGCCGACAGGGCAACGTCGAGTTCTCGGGCCGCCCGCTCGCTCGGCGTCCGCCCGGCTTCCAGCTTCGCGATATAGCTGGGGTCATAGATCACTCGCTCGGCCAGGTCCCGCTGCGACAGTCCGCGCTGCACACGCAACCGGCGCAGGCCGTCAGCGAACGTCGACACTCGGTCTCCTGTCACCCGTAGCCGCTGACAAAACGGCGCGCGCCTATTTGTCAGCGCCGATCCGGTGGATCCACTCACGACGCTACGCCCACCATCGAAGTGGCGGCGGCGACGGGCCGCCGAGGGCACCAAGGAATCGGCGGACTGCGACAAAGCCTCCACCTGCTGATTCGAGCCCCAAGGCTTACGCACGGGAGGAGTGATCGGAAAGATGTGGCCTCGTTCCCCCGGACAGGACAAGCGCGTCCCGCTCACAGACGCGCTGGCCCAGGCCGCGTTGGTCGCTCCGACCGTGCGTCTGCCGACCGTCCAAGGAACGCTCACCAGCACCGCGCCGCTGCTCACTCACGTATGGCGGCTGATGCTGCACCGACCAACCGGTGCACGAAGCTCGGCACCGTGACTGCGTGAGCAGGGGTGCCGCACACCGCACCCGGTGTGGAGGCACGGTGCCGACCGGACGCCTGGCTCGCAACCAGGCGGGCAACGGCCGGGCGAGGACACCGCGGTTCGCCCACAAACGACCGCGCCTCGCCCGGCCGTAACCGTTCCTGCCCAGTTCACAGCGCTGTGGCGGAACGCTCTATCCCTTCCAACCACGCCGGACGGTCGTTGAACCGTCGTCGGTAGAACGGAGTCCCCTCATGCGAAGAACCCTCCGAACCACCGCCGCCAGCCTGCTGGCAGTCGCTCTCGTGTTCGCGACGCCGGGCGCCGCCCACGCCATCGAGTCGTGGGGATCGCGGACCGAGTACAAGGGCCCCACGAGCGGCTCGTACGGCAAGCAGACCTGGGACGCCGGCCTGGACTATCTCTACGGCCAGGTCTACGCCGGAGGCACCCTCGCCAGCGGCTGGTGTCTGGACAGCCTGTTCGACTGGAAAGTCTCCAGCGGTCACCACGACGCCCGCGCCTGGCGGACCTGCCGGTCCACCGCCTCGATCGACTCCGAGGTCATCGACAGCGCGTCCACGATCCAGGGGCTTCAGAAGGCTGGCACCTGCTACGGCCCCGACCAGCAGACGAATACGTCCGCCTCGCAGTGCGTCAACGCGACCGGGTTCCTGATCACGGTCGTGAACTCGATCAACGTCGCGTTCCCGAACAACTGCGCGTACCACAAGACGCGCAACGTGGACAACACCGTCATTTCGTTCAGCGGCGGAAACCCGCTGTCGTGCGCCTCATGACCATCCCGCCAACGACCGTCAAGGAAGGTCTCATGCGACACACGCTCATCACCACCACGGCGGCCGCCGCCGTAGCCCTCGGGCTGCTCGCCGGCTGCGCCACGAACCAGGCCGGCCAGACCGATGGAACATTCGCGACCAGTCCGGCCGCCGCCCGCTACGAGCAGCTGGTCACCGACATCTGGGGCACCAGCGCCGATCGGCAGCTCGCCGACCGGCTCGCTCATCACCGCATGCAGCAGGCCATCGCCACCTGCATGCGCGACGCTGGGCACGACTACCAGCCGCCCGCATACCAGGGCATCGGCGGCGCGGCGCCCATCGCGATCGGCGACATCGACGGGGTGGCCCCGCTCGGCCACGACTGGGGCATCGCCGCAGGAAAGATCCAATCGGCGACCGGCGTCCAGCAGACGCGCCTCGCCGGCGGCAACCCAGCGGGGCTCGCCACCGGCGAGGCGGGCAAGGCGTACACCGCGGCGATGGACAAGTGCCAGAACGCCGGCGACACGTTCATCGCCAACACCTACCCGACCGGAGTGGTCGACCAGAGCACCTCGCTGGAGAACGGCCTGCGCGAGGTCACCGGGACCGAGCAGTATCAGCAGCTCGACGCCGAATACCTCGACTGCCTCGGACAGACGGGCATCTACGTCAAGTCATGGGCCGAGCTGCACCAGCAGACCGTGGCCCGGTTCCCCGCCGTCTCGACCGGCGTCGACGAACTGCGGCGCCTGCAACCGTTCCTGGCCGCGTCCGAAGCGGAGAAGGTCGCCGCGGCCGCCGACGCCCAGTGCCGCTCCGACCTGTACGCCTACACCGTGACCGCGATCGGCCCGCACATCGACCGCATGCGCGGGGAAGGCGGCAAGGCGCTCGCCGAGGTCGTCAACGGCTGGAATACCCTGCGCACCGAAGCCACAGCCGCCGGCCTCAACTGATTCCCCGCACCGTCTGACCAGGAGAGCCGAAACCGACCACCACAGGTCGTCCAGGATGCCGAGGACAACCCAGGCTTGATGGGAATAAGGGGCACATCGGGCACGTTGGCCTGATCATGGCGGTAAAGGTAAAGGTCAACCAGCAGGCGTTGCGCCGGATCGGCGACAACGTCGTACTCAAGATCGACCAGGAGATCGTTCAGCCGGTCGCTCGCACACACTCCGGACGGCCCGTCTCCGACGTGGTCGCCGAACTCCACCGCCGCGCCACCGCGCGCGGCCTGAAATGGGACGGCTGGACCGAAATCGCAACCGCGATCAGTGAAGGTCGGCCCGTCGTCGTACGGCGGCGGTAGCTCCCCTGGCGTTCGGCGCCCCGGTCGTGCCCTGGCACGACCGGGGCGCTGTGGTCATCGGCGGCCTTCCGAATCCTCCTGGCCTCAAGCCTTGACTCCACGGAATCGCGTGGGCGCACCGTGGGTCTTCACGTCACGATCAGGCCCATTTCGCGGGCCGGTGGAACACCCTGTTGGCGGCGTCGGTGACGGTCGGCGGCAGCTGGGCGTTGCGCAGTGCTGACTCGTTGATGAAGAACGGCCGCACGTCGCCGATCGCCGTCCAGCGGCCGGAGAAGCCGGAGTTACCGGGTGGCAGGGCGAGGTAGATCGGCCGAGTGGGGGCGACCAGCCGCACCGCTGCGAGAGCGGGCACGAGGTCGGTGTCGGCGCTGATGAGCATGGTGGCGTCGCCGATTCCTTGGGCGGCGTCGGCGACCATCATGGCGCCGAGGGCGACGTCGGTCTCCTTCTCCTCGTAGCTCTTGTAGTCACGGGGGCAGCCGCACTGGTAGGGCTTTGAGCAGCGGCGACACGGCTTGATGGTGCGGTCTTTGAACCGGCCGAGCCGGACGTCGACGAGCTGGCCGTTGTGCGCGGCCAGCGCCGCGAGGTAGTCCTGCTGGTTCTGGGCCGCCGCGGGCTCGTTCTTCACGATCGCGCTGAAGTAGCGAACGACGCTCACCTGGTCATCGCGGCGGGTTCGCCGGACCAGCTCCACGACGTCGAGCCACTGGTACCGGCGGCCGTACTTGTTGTGCATGCCGAAGTACAGGTTGAAGCCGTCGACGTAGGCCGTGATGGCTGCCACGTTGCAGAGCCTCCTGAGCGTCATACGGGCCCGTCCGGGTGGGGAGCGGGAGAGTTTGGGCGGGGAACAGGCAGGAACTGGAGGGAACTGGCGGGGCTTGGTCGTGTACAGTGGGCGTATACGACGCGGAGAGATACCGCAGGAACGGCCCCCGCAAGGGGGTCGTTTTTTTGCGCCCATGCGCTGGCGGGGGAACTCTATCGGACGGGGAGGACAACCAGCCGATATCGCTAACCGTGTACACAGCCTGCAACACCCAGGTCACACGACCAGCGGCCTCGTAGTTCGTCGCTGAGCGTATGAAGCGACCCCAGCCCGCACGGGGGGCGAGCTGAGGTCTCTGGTCTTGGTGCCGGCGGGTGCGCCACCGGCACGGACTGAGCGTAGGCCGACGAGGGACACCAGGTCACCCCTCAACGAGCAGGTCGGCGTTGGCCGGGTGGATCCAGTCGTACGCCGGCGTCTCGATCGTGTGGCCGCAGTCGGCGCACGTGCGCAGCTGGACGTCGCCGACGCGCGGGCCGGGTGGGAACATGCCAGGTCCGCCGTGGCGTGGGCAGTGGGACTCGATGGTGAACCGCAGTGGGGTTCCGGGCTTGTGAGAGGTGAGGGTCATGGCCTGGGAGTGTGCGCCGTCTCGCCAGGGTCAACCGTGGGTGTCGGAAAACGACGGTTTTTCCGACAGTCCATCATGGATGGTCGCCGGAACCATGTGACCTCGGATCCACCCCGGCGCGGAGTGTCGGAAAAGTAGTGTCGAAAAGTCGGAGTGTCGCAAAAGATGCGAAGTGGCTTTTCCCTACACTCGCGGTCATGACGACGCACCCCTCACCATCCGGCGCTCTGGTCCTGGTCGACGGTGACGACTTACTTCAGCCCGTTCCGGTCTCGCCGGGTGGCGTACTGATCGGCTATGCCCGTGTGTCGACCAAGGCTCAGAACCTCGACCGTCAGATGATCGCGTTGAAGGCCGCGGGCTGCGCCAAGATCTTCGCCGACAAGCTGTCGGGCAAGAACGCCGACCGGCCCGAGCTGATCAAGTGCCTGGAGTACGCGCGGCCCGGTGACGCCGTGGTGGTTACCGAGCTGTCGCGGATGGGCCGCTCGCTGAAGGATCTGATCACCATCGTGGGTGACCTGCGTACGCAGGGGATCGGATTCAAGTCGCTCAAGGAGCAGCTAGACACCAGCTCCCCGGCGGGACGGTTGATCTTCCATGTGTTTGCGGCGTTGGCCGAGTTCCTTCGCGAGTTGATCCTGGAGAACTCGGCCGAGGGCTTGGAAGCCGCCAAGGAACGCGGCGTACGGCTCGGCCGGCCACCGGCGATGAACCCACAGCAGGTCCAAGCCGCCCTCGATCTGCTGGCCAACCCCCGCGCCACGGTCAGCTCGATCGCGAAGATCCTCGGCGTGCACCGGTCGACGCTCTACGCACACCTGCCCGAGCTGAAGCTCACCCGGGCCAAGGCCCGCGCCGGGCAACTGGTCGACGCGAGCCGTCCGGCATCGCGCGCGCTGGATCCGGATGGCTCGCGTCCATCACCCGGTGCCTAGATCCATGCAGCCAGGGCAACCCGACAAATACCGACTTACCCGCCTGCTATATAGCAGGGCGTAACCACTTTGGGCACTCATGCAGTTGACGGGTTGAGGGCCCCAGACCTCGTGCATTTCCTTCACGGCTCCGGTGAGCGCACGTGCCCCACTCGGGGGCGGGAAGGAACGCACGATGCGCGATCTGGATCCCCAGCCGGAGCCGAGCGAGATGATCGTGGCGCTGTACGCGCTCGCGACGCTCGTCCAGGCCCTGGCGGCGTTGTTCAACGCCATGAACGGGTGCGGCCCTGCCTGACGGCAGGGCCGCTTCGGGGAGCCTCGCTTCTTGGTCTGGCCGGCCGGGCGGGGCTTCCACCGTCTCTACTCGCGCTTCGTCACGTGACGCGGCGAGGCATGACACCGTGCGCAACGATCCGCTGGCGACACACGACGCGCGACACGCCGTCCAAAAGCGGTCGACACGCGGTCATTCAGGGACATCGGACACCGTCAGACACCATCAGGAAGGCGCGAGCCGGACGTGTTCGGCGGGAACGATCATGCCCGGGAAGGTGCCGCGCGCCTCGATGACGTACTCGGCCGGCGGCCCGGATACCGCCCACTCGATCCCGATCACGAGTCCTGTTGCGCCGGTGTGTTCGCCCGAGCTGACCTCGACCCGGTTTCCCGGGGCGTAGCCACCGCTGGTGGCGGTCAGCGTGGCGTCGAGCACCTGGCGGGCGGCGCGGATCTGCACGCCTGCGTACTGGGGGAATCCGGCCTCGTTGTAGCCGTACGGGACCTTGGTTGCCTGGTGGTACCCGGACGCCACGCGCGCGGCCTCTTCGCGGCGACGCCGGTCGGGCAGCTGGCGTCCGGCTTCGAGCGCGGCGGGGATGCGTTCGCTGTGCAGCCGTTTGTGGTCGCCGTCGACGACGAGCCGGGCGGCGCGGTCCAGTTCGGCGCACGCGGCGTCGACGGCGTCGGTGTCGGCGAGCTCGGCGACCCACGCCAGGTGCTTGGGGTCGGGCCACAGGTCCGGCTGCTCGTGCAGGGCGACCAAGTACAGCAGTTCCAGGGCCAGGACGTTGCTCATCACGCCCGTCCCGCCGAACACGAACCCGTAGTGGCTCTTGGGCTTCAGCGGCGGGTACCGGTCGGCCAGGTGCCAGGCGCGGCCGCCGGCAACGAGGGTGGCGCGGCGGGCCTCGTGGGCGTGCTGTTCGGGCGTCCAGATGGTGACGCGGGCCTGCTGGTAGTACTCGCGCAGCGGGTCCACGCCGGGTGGCGGCGGGACGGACGCCGGGCGACCCGGATCGCCGTTCATGCGGCGCAGGGCGGCGGTGTAGCTGATGCCCTGCTGCGCGGCCAGGGCACGCGCGGCGGTCTTGCGGGTCTTGTCGCTGGTCATGACGGAGTCCATTCGGGCTGGAGGTCCCACACCCCTCCGCCACAGGCTCGACGTCCACAGCTGAGAAGGCGGCGCGCGAGTCGTAGACCCTTGTCCTCGGTCACCGTCGGCGGCGTGGGCGCCAGATGGCTCGGAGTCAGGCGGGCGCGGCCGCCGGGCTCCAGCGTAAAGACACCCACTGACAAGGGCCAGATCGCAGGCTCACGGTTCGTGTACCTCGATGAGGTCTGCCAGCAGGCGGCGGATCGTGTTCAGGTGCTGGTGGATCCGGCGCAGGGTCTCGGCGTCCACGCCATCCAGTTGCTCGCGCAGCTGGTCGACGTCGACCAGCTGGACGCGGTCGAGCTGGTCGACGACTAGCTGCCGCAGGTGCTGTTCGGTTGGTGCGCGCCGCTGCCGGTAGGCCGCCTGCTGGCAGGCCCGGGAGCAGTACCAGGCGCGGCGACCGCCCTGGCGCTGCTCGACGGTCTTCTCGCAGGTCGGCCCCAGACAGACCGAGCGGTCCTCCGTGCTTACGCCGCTCATTCGTTGTCGTCCTCAAGTTCGGCTGGTGTCTGCTCGTCGGCCTGGTCCTCGTCGACGTCGGCCGGCCGAATGGCGAGCAGCGCCCGGAAGTCCTCGATGGCCTTGAGGTCGACGTCGGTCAGCAGGCCGGCCGCTCGGGCGTGCCCGCCGCCGGGTAGCGCCTGACACGACAGCCGGGATCGCCTGGTCACCATCTCGCGCCTCCGTTTCCTGTTGGCCATCAACCGAGCAGGGCTGGCGGGTCATGACGGTTCGGCGGCCTCCACGTCGAGCCATCGGATGCCGTGGTCGCCTTGGACGCCGTGGTCGGCGATGACACGGAAGGTCAGGCCACGGGGGAGCACGACCTCGCCCTCGTCGTCGACGGCGCCGGGGTCGTCGCGGATCGCCACCGCGGCCGCGCCCTTGGGCAGATGCAGCCGGATGGCGAAGCCGCGGTCTTCGGGCAGCCCGGTGTAGACCTCGGCGGTGGCCGCGTTGCCGGTGACCGGCGTGTACCCGGGGCTCGACCAGGCCAGGCCGGTCAGGTCCCGGGTCTGCCAGTCGTTGGGCAGGATGTGGCTGCCGTCGCTGACGCCACGGTAGACGGTGATCTTCTTGCGGATCCTGGACAGCTCCAGGGCCCGGTCGAGCGCGGCAACGTCGGCGTGGGTCTCGTCGTTGTGTGGCATCGCACCGCGCAGGGCCCGGTTGACCGGCGGCTCGGCCATCCGGGTCTCGTCCACCTGGCCTCCGTGTGTGGCCCACCGTTGCAGGGCGGCACGGATCGGTTCCTTCTCGGCGGCCCGGGCGCGGCCGAACCCGGCCGTGGTGTCGTCGTAGGACCAGGATCCGGGGATGGCGTCCCAGGCGTCCATCTGGCCGGAGGCGATCGACGCTTCGCTGGCGGCCCGGTCGTAGGCGTCCATGCGTAGTGCCGTACGCGCGTCCTCGGCGGCGGAGTTCCGATCGGGGGCCGCCCAGACCTGGTCGGAGATGTCTCTGCCGTCTGCTGCGGTCACCCGGTAGCGGCGAGGTTCGCCGGGCAGCAACTCGTAGGTGCCGCCTTCGTACCCGATGACCGCGCCGACCGGCGGCGGCCCCTTCGGGCTGCCCAGGTCCTCCCATGTCATCACCCGATCGCCTGGACTGGGCGGTGCTGGCGGCGGCACCACTGACGAGCCCGTAGATGACGAGCTCGGCGATGACGAACCGGTCGCCGGCGTTGCGGTGGCGTGGCCCTTGCTGCCGCGGCCGCCCATCAGCGGCCGGCCCAGCGACTCGGGTACACGTGCACGGGCGTACCTGCGGTCAGGTCCTCGGGCGGTGGCGTGCCGTAGATCAGGACGCACACCGGGTCGAGCGCGGTCAGCATCGCCGTGTAGCCGGCCGCGAACAGCGCCTGGGCGTCACGGTCGCGTACGCCCACGGTGGACACCGCGACCAGGCTTTCCGGCGCGATCCCGGCGAACGCGAAGTCGAACGTGTCGGGGGTCGACCAGGAGATGGTCGGGATGATGTGCAGGCCGTGGGCGGCCATCCAGGCGCCGCACCAGCGGGCGCGGTAGACCTGCCACAGCTGCATCGCCAGAGGCATGTCGCGCCACAGGCTGAAGTCCGGCGTCAGCGCCGTACCGACCCGCTGCAGGCGGGTCAGCGGCCGCTCGGGCTTGGTCCATACGGTCTCGAACCGGTAGTCGTCGAGGAAGAAGTGCACGCACGAGCCGGGGCCGGCGTTCTCGCAGCCGCGCCGGTCGTTGTACGCCACCAACCGAGCAGGCTCGACCAGACCTCCGGCGGTGGGCAGGTCGGGGATGCCCCATGGGTTGCTGCTGGCGAAGATCATGCGGGTGTTGAGCCGGTCCCAGTTGCCGGGCATCTCGTTCCAGCGGTGGCTGGTGCGGGTGGCGCCGAGGGCGGCGGTGACAGTGGGGCCGCTCGGTTGGGGTGGGGCGAGGGTGGCGGGCACCTGGTTCTCCGTCCTGGTCGACCCCAGCCGCTGGGGCTGGGATGATCGTGGGGCGGTCCGAGGCGAGTACCAGTCGTCTCGGGCCGTCTGTCGTGTCTGGACGTTCGCCGACGCAGGTCCATCGAAAAACATCACACGCGGAAGTGTGACGTTTCGCCGGGCGTGATCACAATGCCAACCCCGGCGACAGCGCGGGCGGAACGTGCCCGTGATGGATACATGGTTCGGATCCCACCAGTGCTCTGACCAGGGATGTTGTGTTCCGCCAGCCAAACCGCCCGTTGACTGATAGCGCTTTGACCAGGGACAACGCCGTCAGATCGATTCTGAGCCAAGATCTGCCCAGCACCCTTGTTCGTACCCGCCTGAACACTGTCAAGGGGTGCGGCGATGGGCGGGGGGCGTGAGGAATGTGGACTCGCCGGGCCTTGCGCCGCACGTCCTCACGCGCGTGCGCGCGCGTCGGCGCGGGAATGTCCGGCACGCCGAGGCGGCCCCACTGTCACGGTGGCCTTCGCCGTAGGCTCGGCCGATGCCGGCCGAGCACGTCACGTCGCTGACCGGGCTCGTGCCAGACGACCCGCCGACCGTCACCGTGCACGGGGTGGACTCCCTGGAGGGCTCGCCGCGGCCGGTGAAGGCGGCACTGCTGGTGTGGGCGGCGTACCCGGAGGGCTGGGCGGCCGGGATCTGCTGGCCGTGGCAGCGGTTTCGCGGCAACCAGCTGCGGGCGCTGCTGACCATGTGGGTGCGCGCTAAGCAGGTCGAGCCGTTCGACGGTGTCGACTACTCGCGAGTGCCCCGGATCTTGGTCAGTGGTGGCGTCGACGCGTGGCCGGCCCTGCCGCCGGCGTACCCGAAGCTGGACCGTGGCGTGTGGCTGCCGCTGCATTTGCACGCGCCCCGGCCCGACGCGACCGGCGAGTACCTGCCGCTGCGGGCGGCCATGCGCGAGTTGAGCCGACTCCGCTCGTGAGGCTGCTTCGCTGCTACCTCGGCGCGGTTGGAATGTTTGCCTGGCGGGACGCCGGGCGGCGGGATGAGACGCCGCCCGGCGGGGACGTCGGCTGGGCGGCCGGTTGGGCCAGCCGCCCGGGTGAGGCGCAGACCCCTCCACATTGGGGCTGTCCTCGGCGCAGTGAACCGGAGAGGAACACGTCATCCGAAGTCTGATTACTCTAAGTAATCTAGGTATCGGCAGCGCACGACAACTATGGCGCACGGTTTTCCTGCGGCATAGCCACGGTTGTTCGCGACCGGCATCCGAGTGCGGCGGCGACACGCCGATTACCTGCTCGTTCACACGCTCGCCGCGCCTCGGAACATGATCGCCGTCGTCGTGTATAGCTTGCTTACCAGCGGCGATCGTTGTTCGGACCGCATCCGAGGTGTCCCTGCGCCGATCACGGAGAGGCACTGTTTTCGGACGCGCCTCCGAAAATCGGATGAGCGCCCGAACAACGTTCAACGTGCCGGATACGCGGCCGAACAACGCCTCAAGATCCACTATGGAGATACTTACGGGTAACCCGGTCTGGTGCGCCTACACCATCGCTCCTTACAGAGAATGCCTCTGGCCTGCTGTTTCTCCTCCTGTTTGGTCTGTACCGGATGGACGGGTCGTCACTCTCGGTTATGTTCGATGGTTTCTCGAACATCGGCTCCTTGGCGCACGCCGTGTAGGGCGGGGAGGATTTTCCGAGCGAGCCGTGTAGCCGGTGCCACATCACCTGCTGCGCCGTGGCTCGTAGGAGAGGAACACGTCGCCTCCATCCGGAGGCGACGTGTTATCACGTCAACCGAGTCAGGAGTTACAGGTGGTAGCGACGATGGACGCTGCCCTGCCGCCGATGTCGGCGGCCTGGGCCCGGGTCATCACCTTCGTGGTGGTGGTCCTCCTCATCCAGGTGTTGGTGGAGGCGGGGTGCGACCCGTACCTCGCGATCGGCTCGACAGTCGCGGCGGCCGGCACGGCGCTGCGTCTGGTCCGCGGGCGCTGATCGCGAGGGTGAGGACCGCGCGATGCCGCGGAAGAAGAAGCCGATCGACCCGACGCTGACCGGTCCGGTCGTGGAGTTCGCGCAGGAGCTGCGCGAGTTCCGCGAACGGGCCGGCAGCCCGTCGTACGCCGCGATGTACAACAGCGGCCACATGAGCGTCTCCAACCTGTCCACCGCGGACCAGGGAAAGACATTGCCCACCCCGGACACGGTGCGGTCGTACATCAAAGGCTGCGGCGGGTCCGACGATGACGTCCGCCGGATGCAGGCGCGCCGGGCGCAGATACAGGGGCTGCTCAGCGGGGAGCCGCCGAGCCCGGAGGGGCGTGGGCGGCGCCGGCGCGGCACGGTGGTGGAGCTGCCTGACCCGTACGGGATCGAAACCCTGCCGGGCCTGCTCGACCACTTGAAGCAGATCAAGGAGTGGGCGGGTAAGCCAACGTTCAAGGAGCTGGCTGAACGTGCGGAAACGGCCGGGCTGAGCCTGCGGCCCAGCACCGCCGGAGACATGCTCACGAAGGATCGCCTGCCGAAGATGGACACCATGGCGGCGTTCCTGCATGTCTGCGGCGTGCCCGAGGATCATCAGGCCGTGCTGGTCTCGATCCATCAGGACCTGGCCCGAGCCCGAGTCCAGTCTCGGCTTCGGCTGAGCGCCCGCCTGGCCAAGGAGGACTTGGCACTGCCGGTGCCGCCCGACCACACCTGGCCGGAGCCTGACGACGAGTCGGAGCCTGGCGTGGTCGAGCCGACGCTGCCGGTGATGCGGGAGACCACAACCACCCAGGCGGCCACGGCCGAGTCTCTGACTCGGATGGCCAGCGAGAGCGGCCCGTTCCGGGCGATGGGCGAGACCGACGCGTTCGTCCGCGACATCGGCACGTCGGAATGGGAGCGGATCGACCCGGCGTACCCGCGTCAGTGGCCAGCCGACCCGCAGGCTCATCCGACCTGGGCGCAGCGAGGCGTGCAGGTCACCGGGTCAACCGAGGACGATTGGTCGCCGGAGAAGGTCGCCGCGGTTGACGCGCTGAATGCTGAAGCCGACCGGGTCCTGATCGAGATGGGCGAGTTGAGGCTGCTGCGGCCAGGCATCCGGAAGGTTGTTCCGATACCGCGTCGCCCGGAGGCGACCTACCGCGTGCCGTTGGACAGGTTGTACTCCGGCACGCTCACGCAGATGGCTCGGGCGAAGACGACCGCTAGCACCGGTCCGGCCCGGACGCAGTATCGGCCGAAGCTGCCGAACCCGCCGTTGGGCAAGGCTCATCGCCCTCGGCACCAGCGGGGAATCTTCGGCCAGAAGGTCAAGACTGCCGACCGCAGCTCGACGCCGCCAGCCGCCGCAACCACCGACAGGACAGACTCCTGGGCGGTTTTGCAGCAGGCGAAGCTGGCTGCGGCGGATCCGTGGGACGCCTGGGCGGACCCGCCCGGTGGTGGGCTGGCGACACGTAGCTGGGAAGGCAGCGTGGCGGGGAAAGTCTTCACCGCCGTCGCGGTCATGCTCGCGGTTGGTTGCCTCGCGTTCTTCGCCATGGACCGCACCGCCCAGGCGACGAATCCGGCCGACAACGCCGCGACCTCGAGTACGTCGCCAGACCCGCAGGTGTTCGCCGAACTCGCCGTCCTGTGGGACCAGATGCGCCGCGAGCTCCACGGCCTGCCGCCGACGCCGTAGGACGGCTCCGCCGAGCAGCCTGGCCTGGTCGGCGGAGCCGAGCCGCCGCCGCTAGCCGAAATGGCGTCACGGCGGACACCATCGACCTGCTCATCTCGCGTTCCGAAGGACGGTGCTTCGTTGTCCACCCCTCTACCAGCGGTCTGGCGTCCTGTCACGGGCCGCATCGTCATCAAGATGCCGTACGACCCCACTGACCCGCGCGGCAACCGCCGCTGGCTGCACAAGCACCTCGGTAGCCGGATCCGTCCGGAGTACGCCGATGGCCAGTGGACCGTCGCGCGGGCTCACCTCCGCCACGTGGTAGGCGGTCTCGCCGACCGGTTCGGGGTGGTCCACGTCTACCTCGACCACCTGGAGCAGCAGAAATGTGACACCAGGTGCGTCACCGCCGAACGCGACGACTGCGTGTGCCAATGCGGCGGCGAAAACCACCGCGGCGCTGACTACCAACGGGCCTGGATCCAGGTCGGCGACACGACGTTGGTGGAGGCTGACCCGGCCACCGTCCGCGTCCACAAGGTCGTCTACCCCTGACCCTCGCGCATCACATTCAGTGCTGGCCAGAGGTCAGTGTCGTTTGCCCAGCGTCGGCAGACCTCCGCTGACCGGCCAGACCGATCCGCCACGGCCACGAGCGGCCTGCCGTGATGTGCTCTTCTTCGACTGCCTGGCCTTGTCCGCCCGGGTAAGACAGGTCCGGCAGTCCGGCAGGGTCGGCACGTTGATCGGACGGTTGAGGTAGCCGGTGGCGTCCGATCCGAAGGTTTTGCCGCACAGGGTGAGCCCGGCATGCTCGGGATGGACCCGGTGCATGCGGCGCGAGTCGCCGGACGGCACGACCCACCAGGGGTTTTTCCAGGTACCCACCGGTCGCATAAGAGGCATGGGATGCACCGGCTGGTACTTGAGCAGGTGGCGCGGTGGGCGGGCCAGCACCTCCTGCGCGTACTCGTAGCCGGCGGCGGCGAGGGCCTGTGTACGGACGAGACCGCACTTGTCGCAGTTGTCCCAGCCTTGTCTACGTCGGCCGACGATCAGAGACAGCTCGTCGAGCGGCAGCCCGCACATCACGATCGCCGGGTGTTCGGGATGACGCCGGTGGTAGATCCTGGCGGCCTCGCCGGCGAGGACCACCCAGCCCGGCCGTTCCCACGTCGGCGTCCGTTCCCGCTCCGGCACCACCGACTCCTCGGATGATCTACCGGTGTCCATGCCATCCACGCTACGGGCTGCTGGCGACACTCTCCAGCTCGTCCGGCGCAGGCATCTGCCCATCGTCGACAGGCTCGCTGACCTGCCCAGAACGCCTATTACCAGGAGTGCCGGACACTTCGAGTGTCCGGCACTCCTGGTAATCGGACCAGGCGGGCTCGGCGTTACTGCGCCTGGTCGGGGAGCAGGCGGGCGAAGAATTCCTCGAACGCGGCCATTTCGTTGTCGGCGAGCTGGCCGTCCATGCTGATCCCGGTGAGCAGGGTGTCTACGGTGATGTCGCGGGGGATGTGCAGCTGGCGTTCGGCCTGGCCGATCAGTTCGCCGAGCATGCCCAGGGCTACGGACGGGTCGTGCCGGATGTACCAGGTGAGCGTGTTGGCCAGGGCCGGCACCAGGCCGTAGAAGTGCTGGGCGTCGGGTTCGCCCGGCCGGATCGAGGCATCGGCGGCCTGTTGGGCGGCGAGGTCGCCGAGGATCGCGTACTGGATAGTGGTGGCCAGCTGCTGCATCGGGACGATGTGGTCCAGGCCCGTGGCCACGTGCCAGCCTAACTGCTCGGCGACCTGCGCGACGGATGCCTCGGTACGCCAGCGGCGCGCCCACCGCCATTGCATGCCCGCCCGCTCCCACAGGTCGTAGGTGAACTGACGGGTGAAGCGCTGCCACAGGTCGGCCACCCCACGCGACAGGTTGTCGCGGTCGCCATCGGCGTTCATCGTGGCGGCGATCTCTTCCGGGCTCTGCCTGCGAGCCTCCGCGTACTCCTCGGCGACCGGGCGGGACCACAGACTGCGCCGGCCGAGGGTCACCTGCGGGTCGGGCACGTTGTTCTCGCCGCGGGCCATGTAGGCGCGCAGCGTGGAGGCGACCATCCCGGCGTGCTCGGCGAGTTCGGCGCTGCCGATCAGTTGGTCGGCGGCCAGTTCCGGCGCGGTCGCGGTGACGACGCATTGCTCCAGGGGTAGGCCGCCTCGGCGAAGATGCTCCCTGGTCCACAGGGCCAGGTCATCGGCCCAGGTGCCGAGGTGCGGCTGGTCGGGGTCGACGTCGATGACCGACAGGACGGCGGCCTTGTCCGGGTCGCCGGCCATCGCGCGAAGGTCGGCTGCGGTCACCACGTGGGCGCCCGGCACCACCCGGCGTATGTACGTCTCGCTGGCGCGGTCCCAGACCTGTAACGGCCGGAACCAGGTCGTGCCGTCCCACCAGTAGCCGCCGAATCGGTACAGCAACGCCGGGCCCCAGAAAGCCATGTGGACACCGGAGGCGTCCTCGGCCTTGTGGAGCACGACCGTCCGGCCGTGCTGCGGATCGAAGCGCACACTCCAGGCGAGGTCAGTGCGGAGCGGGTCGGTCGTGTACGCCACCCAGCCGTCGCCTTCGCGGATCGTGTCCTTGCGGCCCCACATGCCTTCGTACGTCTTGCGGCCCACCTTCTCGACGGCGTCCGGGTCGTCGACCGGGATGTGGGAGTCGTCGACGAAGGGCAGGTCAGGGATCGGGTGGTCGGTACGCAGGCCGTTGGCGATCGGACGCCACTTGTACCTGTACATTGCTGCACTTCCTCCATCTCTGTTGCTGTAGATATCTACAGCATACACAGTGGAGGCATGATGCATCGAACTTTGTTGAGGTCGATATTCGACACTGGACAGGCCTGGCCACGCACAGGCCGCTGGTGGGCCGCGCTGCCCCGTACGGTGACGTGCGTGACGACACCGGACCGCGAATTCACCCTCACCACGCCGATCGAGCTGACCGTGACCGCGACCGGCGGCAACATCAGCGTCTGGCTCAACGGCCATGCCGTCGAAAGCCCCGTCGTCATGCCGCCGCGGCGGCCATCCGAGACGGTCGAGGAGTGGACCCGTCATCGAGATGAACGGGCGGCGGCACTGCACCGCGATGCCGTGGCCGGCCTGGCGCAGCTGCTCCGGGAGGTCATGGAACGGAGAAGGTAGCGCAGCGCCTGACCGAGGGCGGCTGTGGTTAGAAGAGGATGCCGGACTTCCCGCCGACCCAGAGCAGTTTGCCGTCCTGCAGCTTGATGTCGCCGTAGACGGTGATCTCGTACTCCTCGACGACGGTCTTGCCGCCGGTGGCGAACGCGGCGACCTCCAGCCGGGCGACGCCGGCCGTGGCGGTGGTGAGCGTGGCCAGCGGTCCGCCCTGGTAGGGCTTGTCCACTGGCGTGAGCTCGATGACCGGGTACTTGGTGATCGTCCACTTCGCGCTGTTGATTTTGCCGAGGTAGGAACCGTTGCGGCTGAAGGGGCAGGCTGGCAGGTCTGGATCGGCTCGCTGGGCGCACACGTCGACGCGGGCCCTCACCTGGTCGTTGATGGTGGCCAGCGCCTCGGGCTTGACCGTCAGGTCCAGGGTCACGGAGGCCGGCCGTCCGCGTCCGCCGGGCACTGCGACGGTCTTCGCCGCTGCGGTGAACAGGGTGTCCTGGTCGGTGCCGGTCACGGTGTAGACGCCGGGCGGGAGCGCGAGCGCGCCGTCTGTGGCCGCGGTGGTGGTGGGGCGGGGGGTGCGCAGCGTGGCGACATACGCATTGCCGATGCGGGCGCGCTGCATGGCTCCGCCGACGACATCCAGCAGGCCCGTAGTGCCGTCGCTCAGGCTCCATTCGCGTACCGGCCCGGTGCGGTCTCGGGTGACCGCCACCGATGTCTCGACGTGCTGACCGGCCACCGTGTAGGAGACGGCCACGTACGCCACGGCTTTGTTGGGGCGTTGCTGCTCTTGCGGGCCGCCGTAGGAGATCTCACCGATCTGCACATCGGCGGGCGGAACGTAGCCAGCGGCTGCGAGGAAGTCGTCGCGGAGCAGTGCTGCGGGCGACAGCGCGGCCGCGGCGGCGGTGTCTCGGCGCTCGAGTACGGCGAACCACGCTCTGACCGGTCCGTCCGGCGGGTTGACGACGTCTTGCCCGAACCAGATCACCGCCGCGGTGATGGCGAACGTCAGCACTGTGGCGATCGCCAGAACGCGGCCCCATCGGGCACGCCACCACGCCCAGCTGCGCCAGGTCGGCCGCGACGAGATGGGCACCGGCGCCAGCGCGGCGTCGACGTCGCCGGCCGGGGCAAGGTCGCGCCCGCATGTGCGGCAGAACCGGGCGCTCGGCGTCACCGGCGCTGCGCAGTGCGGGCAGGTCACGGCCTGGCTCATACCGGGCTCCCGGCCGCGGCCGCGACCTCGTCGGGGGTCCAGCCGCTGACGGCCGCGAACGCGTCGACCAGCGCGGCCGGTGGAGTGCGGACGAGGACCGGCTGATCGCTGCGGTAGAACATCCACGCGTGGAACGGGCTCAGCTGCTGGATCTCCTGGATCGGCAGGACGGGCCGGTACTGGCGGGTGATCGAGTGCTGCCGGTCGGTGTCGTGGCCGGCGGCGAAGCCGTTCGAGCGGCCCCGCTGCATGTCGACGCCGGACTGGTAGAACGTCGCGGACGGCTCGCGCAACTCTCCGGCCCAGTCGGAGACGTTTCGCAGGTCGGTGCCGCTGCTCATGCCGCCCTGGATGAGCTTGGCCGTGGTGGCGGTGAGGATGGCCTGTGCCTGGTGTTCGCCGTACCGCTCGCGCATCGCGGCCAGGGATTGCGCGGTCCAGATGGTCACCTTGCCCCGGCCGCCTCCTTCGCTGACCTGCTCGGGCAGGCTCGGGATGGGGGCGATGTTGGCCACCTCGTCCAGGGCCAGCAGCAGTGGATCGGTCAGGACGCCGCCGTTGGCTGCGGCGATCTCGCTGGCCCGGTCGCTGATGCTCTCGATGATGCCGACGATCAGCGGCGCGACCTGTTCTTGCAGGTGACGCGGCCCGACGACGAACAGGCTGGACTTGGTGGCCAGGAACAGGTCGACGTCTAGTCCCGCGAGCTCGGTGGAGTCGAGCACGACGGGCTCCACCGTGGCGTCGATCGCGTTGATCGCCGCCGAGTAGAAGCTGCTGCGTTCGCGGTCGGCGACGCGGTTGATGCCGTTGAGGTCGTCGGACCAGCCCCGCGCCGCGTCGGGGTGCGTACGCAGGATCTCGACCGGCTGGTCCAGCTCCATCAGCGTCAGCCAGCTGCGCACCACCGACAGCGGCTGGTCGGCGAGCGCGGCCGCGTGGAACACCCCACGCAGGATGCGGCTGGCACCGGTGCGCCAGTGGCCGGCGCCAGCGAGGCCGTGCGTCGAGGTGGTGGTCATCGCCGCCGCCCTGCGGTAAGCCACGGACGCGTCCTTGCAGCCGGCGTGCGGCGACCAGCCCATGGACCGCACGCCGGGCTCGGTGCCGAACGGGTCGTAGATGTACACCTGGCCGTGCGGTTCGGCGAGCCTGCGGCGCTGGTCGCCGGTGGCCTGCAACAGGTCGCCTCGCGTCGACGTCGACACCATCGGCCCGTCCCAGCTGAGCAGGTTCGGGATGAGCACGCCGCTGGTCTTGCCGTAGCCAGGTGGGCCGACGATGGCCAGGGAGTCGCGCAGCTGGTTGGTCCAGCGTCGTTGCCCGGTCGCGTCGTCGAAGCCGAGGAACAGCCGCCGGGTGGGGCGTACGGCGAAGGGCTGCAACCCGCTGATGTCGATCGCCGGGTCGATGGCTGGCCTGGTGGTCTGCTCGGCGGTGCTGGTCACGGTTCCCCCATGTGCGACGTCGTGGAGTCCAGGCTGGTTCGCGGCCCGACCAGGCTGAACTCGTTGTGCGGCGGGTAGATCCGCCCGGGGATCTCCAGCCGTTCCATGCGCAGTTCGATGTGCGGGTGCGAGGTGGACATGACCTCGTCCCAGCCGTCGAGCGCGGATTCCCAGATCCCGATGCGGGCCAGGGCTCGGCGCAGGCCTTCGCCGTGCCCGGCAGCGCGGGCGTCGGCGTCGGCGCGGTAGGTGGCCTTGCGCATTCCGCGTGCCCAGACGGGTCGGACGATGTAGCGGACGGTGGCCAGCACCGACCACAGCACCGACCGCAGCAGCCATTGGATCGGGCGCCACCGGGCGACGCGCAGCAGCCGGTACGCCACCTCGTGCAGCAGGTACAGGGGGAATCCGCAGCCCTTGATCCAGGCGGCGGCGGTGGCGTCGCCGTGGTGCCATCGCGACAGCTCGTGCGCGAGCACGCCCATGATGGCCCGCCGGTCGCGCTCGAGCTCGTCGACGAGCCCGCGGCTGATGACGATGGACCGGATGGTGGTGTACGCGCGTGGCCCTCGGTCCTCGGTGACCAGCAGCACCGGCGGCCGGGCGATGCCCATGTCCCGGGCGACTTCGGCCAGCATCGGCGACAGCCAGGCGTCCTCGCGGCGGCTGAGTCGCCGGCCGCCGGACAGCAGTACCCCGAACCGGTCGAACGCGGTCGACGCCATCATCGTGACAGTGCCGAAGAACAACGCGACGGCGATCTGCCCGAACCCGACGAGGAACGGCCAGGTGGGATCGCCTGCGTACAGGCTTTGCCACGGCCAGGCGAAGGCCAGCCAGCCCAGCGTCCGGGCACCGTTGACCGCGCCGATCACGCCGCCGACGACGCCGCCGATCTGGATGGCGGCCGTGGGCAGCAGGTCGATCGGATGGACCGGCAGCGGCACGGCCCACGTCATGAGCGTGTCGAGGCGGGCGAGCAGGGTCGGCCCGGCGAACGTGCCTTGGACGGTGCCCGCCAACCCGCCGACGATCGCGCCGAGCATGGCCATGAGCAGGACGAACGGCACACCGAACCAGGCGCAGAAGATGCTGATGGCCGTCGCTGGGGCGTGCTCCCAGCGCAGGAACGCAAACCAGGTCCTGGCCGGTGGCAGGTGGGCGCGCCGCCGCACGGCGGGCGGGTCGCCGCCGCGGCGTACGTCGTCGGCCGGCGCCCGTGGCGCGGGCACCGCGACCGGCAGCGGTTCAAGCAGCGCCTGGCAGTGCGGGCACACTGTCGCGGCTGGATCCACCCGGCCGCCACATTGGTCGCAGAACATGACCCACCTCCCCGTTAAGTGATCGACTGTAGGGGGTCGATGCTGCGGTTTCACTCAGGAATTCGGTGCGATGGCAGCGCTCACGGGTCGCTTGGGCTACAGCCCGAGATCGGGTCCGTGGCGTTCCTGCTCGGCGGCCCGCTGGGCTTCGTGCTGCCGCTGGTGCTCGCGTTCGCGCTGGGCGCGGGCGTCGGCAGCCAGCTGCTGGCGGCGGTCGTCTGCTTCGGCGGCGGCCTGGACCGGCTCCAGCTGCTGCCGGGTGGCCTGCTCGGTGCGCAGTTCCGCCGCGCTGGCCCGGTCCTGCGGGAACGCTGCGGCTACCAGGCGGGCGGAACGCTCGGCGTCGGTCGGGGTGGGCGGCTGGGCGGCGTCGTCGACGTCGCGGGTCACCGCGTCGCGGCTGGCCTGGGCCCACCGCTCGCGCAGGTCGGCCAGGGCGGCGCGGACGTCGGCTCCTTCGGGTAGGCCGGCCGCGCGGGTGTGGTGGGCGGCGCGGGCTTGCTCGGTGCTGGCCATCTGGTCGTTGCGCAGGATCGTGTCGGTGGTCTGCTGGAGTTCGGCGCGGGCCTGGTCGGGGTTGATGCCGCGCATGACTTGCGCCCAGCGGGGCCGGGCCAGGTCTTCGGCCAGTTCACGGGCACGGGCGCGGGCCCGGCTGGCTTGCTGGCCGGCGGCTGTCGCACCGCCCAGTGCGGTGATGGCGCGTTCCAGGTTGTCCCGCTGGGTGCGCAGGGCACGCGCGTGCGGTCCCTGGCCGGCTGCCGCTTCGGAGCGGCGGGCCTCGGCCTGCCGCTGGGCGTCGTCGGCGCGGGCCTGCGCGGCGGTCTCGCGCCGGTCGGCGTCCAGGATGGCGCGGGTGAGCTGGGCGTCGGTGAGCTTGCCGTGGCGGCGGTGCCGCCAGCCGCGCCCGTCGACGGCCTCGTGCTCCTCGCGGACGCGGGCCGCAGCGCGCTCTGCGCGTACGGTGTCGCGCGGGGTCTGCTGGGGCCGGGCCGTGGGCGGGGTGAGGTTGACGCCTTCCAGTTCGGACAGCACCAGCTCGTTGGTGGCGTCGGCCTGGGCCAGGGCGCGGCCGTACGCGGCGACCGCCCGGTCCAGCTCCTCGGCGGGGCTCTGGGGCGGGCCGAGCCGGGCCAGGGTCGCCTCGTCTTCGACCAGGTCGCGGGGCAGGATCAGGTGGTTCTGTTCGCGGGCGCGGGTCATCGCCGGATAGAGGGTGTTGGGATCCAGGCCCGCACCGTAGGTGATCGCGTATTCGGTGGTCAGGCCTTGCGCCTTGGCGACGGTCAGGGCGTAGCCGAGTGACAGGCCACCGTCTGCGATGTAGGTCGGCGAGACGCTGGCGGTCACCAGCTGCGGCCCGTCCGGGCCGGTCGCGCGCCACTGCACCCGCATCTGCCGGTCGGCGTCGACGCCGACGATGACGCCCCGGTAGCCGTTGAGCAGGTCCGGGCTGTCGGCCCGGCGCTCGTTGAGGCGCAGCAGCACCTGATCGCCGACATGAAAGGCGACCCGTTGCCCGCCGGCCAGGACGTAGACGTGCGGGTCGTCGCCGGGCAGCTCGCCTGCGGCCAGCCGGATCGCCTGCGCTGCGGCGTTGAGCCGGTCGACGTCGGCGTTGGTGCCGGCCATGAGCAGCAGCTGCGCGATGCGATCGTGCGGGTCTTCCCACTGCTGACGGACCTGCTCCCAGCGGGCCAGCATCGTGGCGTGGGCGTGGGCGGCGTCGGCGGCGGCGTGGATCCGCCCGGCGCCCGACCAACCCGTCAGCGCCTCGGCGAGCTTGCCCGAGCGCCACTGGACCAGGGCCGCACGCTCGGCTTCGTCACGCTGACGGCGGTTCTCGGTCAGCGTCAGCCCGCCGACGACCTCGTGCACGGCGGTGAACGTGCCGCCGATACCCGGGGCTTTGAGCTGCAAGGGGTCACCGATCGCGACCACCTTCACCCCGTGCGCGCGGGTGTGGCGCAGCAGCTGCGCCATCTGCCGGTCGTCGACCGTGGCAGCCTCGTCGACCACGAGCACGTCGACGTCGGCCAGACCGGTGCCGTGCTCGATGCGGGCCAGCCAGGACGCGACGGTGGACGACCGGATGCCGGACTCGGCCTGAAGGTTCGCCGCCGCCACGGCGGCGTTGGACGCGCCTCGCACGGTCAGGTTCTCGGCCTCGTACGCCGAGCGCAGCGCGTCCATGATGGTCGTCTTGCCGGATCCGGCGACGCCGATCACGGTGTCGACCTGATGACCGGCGTGCAGGAGCCGTTCCAGCACCTGGCGCTGCTCGCCGGACAGCTGGATGTCGCGGCCGGCCTCGAACAGGTCGAGCGCGGTCGCGGCGGCCTGCGGGTCGGCGACGGCGACGCCGGCGTCGAAGCCTTCCCGGGCGGCGGCCAGGATGTCGCGCTCGGCGGCCACGATGTCGGCGGTCGTGTAGCGGGCCGAGTTGGTCAGGTGGGTCGCCCCGGCGTCGGGCATCGCCACGGCGTACCCCTCGATCTGCAGCACCTGCTCGGTCAGCGCCTCGGCCTCGTCCAGCGTGGCCACACCGCCGGGCAGCGCGTCCAGCACCGCGGCGAGCACATCAGCCCTGGTGACCACCTTGCGGTGGACGGTCAGACCGCCGTCCTGCTGGAACATGAAAACCCTGCGGGCGGTAGATGTTTCCTGTTGCCCGTCGCGGAACACCCACTGCGCCACCTGCTGCGGCGTCGGCGGTGTCGGCGTCGACGGGCTCGTGTCCGGGCCGGGCATCGCGGCCGCGCGAATACTGGCGGGGTCCAGGCCGGCGGCGCGGGCCTGCGCCTGCCAGTCCTCACGCAGGTCACCACCAGCGCCGGGGGTCTGCTTGGCCTCACGGGACACGGCCGCGGCCATCTTGCCCTGGCCGGTCGTCACGCCGTCCGGGTCCAGACCAAGCCGGGCCAGCGTGTCGGCGATCTGGTTGTGCCGCTTGGCGAACAGCTCCCGGGCCTGCTGGGGGATCTCGGCGATCTTCCACGCGCCGGTCGCCGGGTCGCGTTCCCACCCGATGCCCCACCGGCGGCTCGTCTCTGCCCGCACCTGCGCCTTGAACAGGGCATCTGCGGCGTGGGCGTGGCGGTGCAGGTCGCGGCCGCCCGCGCCGACCGTGCTCCATTTGCCGTCCTGCCCGTGCACGAGGTTGGCCAGCGTGACGTGGGCGTGCCAGTGCGGATCCGGGGCGGCGCCTGCGACCGGCCGGGCGGTGCGGTGCACCATCGTCCAACCGAGCAGGCCCGAGGTCGCCATTCGCTGACCGGTCTGCCCGTCGCCGTGGTGACCACGCATCCCGTACCCGGCCCACTGCTCCATCGCCGCGACGGTCCGCCGGACGCTGGCCATCAGCACCTGCTCCAGCTCGTCGGCGGTGTCCTGGTCGGCCATGGCCATGAGCACGCCCACCGACTTGTCCGTGTCCAGCGTCAAGTCGTAGCCGCGGTTACCGACCACCACCCGGTCGGCGGCGTGCTGGCGGGCGGTCGCCAACTCCTGCGCCTCGTACAGCTGGTCCAGGTCGATCCCGGCCGCGATCGCGATGCGTTCCAGGTCGGCGACCGGCACCCGATGCGCCTCGCCCTTGCGCTGCACCCCGCGCAGCGCCCGGCCGTAGAGCCCGCTCACCCCGTGACCGGCGATGATCGCGCTGACGGGCTGCTCGCGGAACGCCGCCGCGGCGTCGACCGCGTCCAGCAGCGGCCGCGCCGACAGCTTCGCCCGGGGGTCGGTGGCCTGCTTCGGGTCGACCAGACGCTCGCCGGTACGCGGGTCGCGGCCGTCCATCAGCGCCCGCGCCCATTGCTTCTGGTGTTCGGTCATCGCCGTGCCGGCGTCGATCCCGACGTCGGCCAGTCCGCCGCCGATCCATTCGAGGGCAAGCTCGTCGCCGAGCCGGTAGGCGATCTGCGCGTCGGTCGCGGTGCCCTGGGCGACGGCACGGGCGTGCTGCCCGTCCAGGGCGCAGCCTGCCGCGTGCTCCAGGCGGTACTCCACCTGAGCCATATCAGGGCCGAGCGTCGTCACCCACGCCATCGCAGTCACCTCCCCCGAGACGCGCAGCGGATCGATCCTGGTCACCGCGTCAGCGGTGACCAGCTAGCTCCCGGGCTCTGCCCGCGTATCGCAGATACCTTGGTGCTTACAGAGTGAAGAGAGCTATAAGGATCAAGAGTGACATGGAAGATCAAAGATGGCTAGGGGGAAGGTCGGATAGCTGGTGTGAGGTGGGTGACGGGTGGATCGTCGGGTGTGGAGGATGGCGCGCCGAGTAGGAGTGCGACATGGGCACGGCCCGCGAATACAGTGACCGTCATGACTTCCTCAGGCGATGGCGATCGGCCGCGTTTCGGTGTCGGCAAGTTCGGGCGGCCGTTGTGGAGTAGCCGGGATCGCGACGCGGAGCGGGTCCGGGGCACGCTGCGGTCGGCCGGGTTCCGCGATTACGGAGTGAGGCACCTCGACGGGTTCGCGGTGGAGGGCACCAGCGCTGGCGACGGCGAGCCGCTGTATGTGGCGTTCTGCGGCGACAGCGGGCAGGCGGCGGTGCGGCTGGCTGCGTACCGGGTCGTGTTGCAGCGTCGTGGCTTCGGCGTCGAGCCCGACCTGCAGGACGCGCAGTCCCTGATCGTGCGTGTTCCCGACCGGCTGCGCCCGGATTGGGGCGCGGTGGCGTTGCGGGTCGCGGTGGTCCTGGCGATCGTCGCGTCCGTGCTGGTGGCGGTGTCGTTCGGGTCCGGAACCCGGGGATTGGTCGGCGGGGTGGGCGGTGCCGTCGCCGGCGTGGTCGCGGTGTGGCTGGCCGGCTACTGGTATCGGGGTCGCACGGCGTTGCGGTGACGTGGAGACGACGCAGCCCCGGCCTGCGGGCCGGGGCTGTTTGCTGTCACGGGGTCCGTTCACGAGTGCAGCGGCCGGTGGCGCAGCCGTCCGGGCGCGTAACTCGAGGACGGACCGTGGACTGGCCGGGATGGCGCGACGGCCGGGCTACTCGCTGGTCTTTCCGCGACGGACGGTGATGCCGGGCCGGGTGGCCTGGTGTGCGGCCAGGGTGGCTCGGTACCACTCGCGGTGGGTGTAGACGCCGAGGTTGTTGGTCAGTTCGGTCTCGACGTCGGGGCGGGGCAGCTGCGGGTAGCCGGGCAGGGTCTCGCCGAGGGCAGCGGCTTGCCAGTACGGGCGCGACAGGCGCACGTAGTGGTCCAGGGTGGACCGGTCGATGTGCATCGCGGCGGCGGCACCGTCTGGGTCGAGCAGTTCGCGCGGGTCTCCGTCGTCGACGGCCGGCGGTCGTCCGGCTTCGCCGCGCGCGTAGAGTTTCTGCACGTAGGCGTCCACGCCGTCCGGTCCGTCGAGCGGGTACCACCAGCTGCGGCCGATCTTCTCCAGCGGCTGGGGGAAGTCCGGGTCTCGGCCCGCGCGCACGTCGATCGCGCGGCCGGCGGCGACCCCGGCCAGGATGGCGATGCCGGGGCGGTCGGTGCACTGGCGTCCCTGGATCTGGCGGATCTGCGGGGCGGCCGGGATGCCGGGCGGTGCGGTGTCGGGCACGTAGCGCTCCTGGGTCGGCGGGCGCGCTGGGCGCCGGCGTCGTACGGGTGCGCTGGCCAGGGTATCGGGCACGGTGGCAATCACGGCTGCGTCTCCTTCGCGTTGCTGGTCAGGGACTCGTGCTCGGCCACGAGGGTTTCCAGGGCGGCGGCGTACGCCAGATGGTCGGCGAGTTCGGCGGTGCTCTTGTCGATCTGCTCGCGGGCGGCTCGGATCGGCCCGTGGTGCAGCTGGGCCAGCCGGGCGGCGGCTCCCCGGCGGGCGTGCGTACGGGCCAGGTCGGCACGGTCGGGCCGGGCGGCGTAGAGCAGCAGCAGCTGCGTGATGACGGCCAGGGCCAGGCGGTTGGTGCGCTCGGGCACGGGGCGGCTGGTGGTCGGGCCGGTGGAGCGGTGCACGCCGTAGCGCTGCTCGTCGCGGGCGAGGAAGTCGAACGGGTCGACGCGGCAGCAGCCGACCAGTTCGATGCCGTAGACGTGGGGCCGGTTCTCGCGCCGCCAGGAGGCCTCGTAGTGCGGGCCGGTGCCGAATCGCAGCTCCACGCCGTCGGGGATGACGGCGCGTTCGCTGGCCGTCCACAGGAACGCCGGCACTGCGACGAACGTGCCGCCGACGTGCGGGGCTTTCACCGTGTAGGTGATCTCCGCCCGTGCTGCGTCGACCGTCTCCCGGACAGTCAGCAGCCCATACGTTCCGGGCATGCGGCGCCGGTGGACGGTCACCACGGGATCGCCCGCGGGTGTGAGCCGGGCTGGCATGCGGTGCCTCCGTTCCGGACCAAAGTCCGTAACAACCTGACAGTCTTACGAGGATCGGCCGGGGGGCACAGGACCCCCGGCCGCGTGGTCTTGCGTAACACCCTAACAGTCTTCGCGGTCTGGGTCTACAGCGGCCGTTTCGCCCTGCGAGGCGGCGCGGTGGCGGGTGATGGTGTGGATGATGTGGCCGGTGATGTATGCCTCGGAGACGTTGCCGGGGCTGTCCCACGCGGGCGTCTCGCCGTCGTCGTCGCGGCCGATGTAGAACTCGGCTGGGCTGGCGTAGGCGCGCCGGTCTGGTCCCTCGAACCAGCCGGGGCCCGCGACCAGCTCGTAGCGTGGGCTCGGCGGGTATTCCGGGTCGGGGGTCTGGTTGCCGATGTAGATGGTGGCGCAGCCTCCGCCGGTGTGCTCGACGTAGGCGTAGATCCCGGCGTCTTTGAGCAGCTGGACCATGAGGTCCATGTCCAGCGGGGCGGCTTTCGGCTCGGCTTCGGCTTCGGCGGTCATCGCGTCGAGGGCGGCGGTGAGCTTGGCGAGGGTCGCGGGGTCGATGGGCATTCGGGGCTCCTTCGGTGTGGGTTTCCCGGCGTGGTCGCCGGGTGGGTGAGCGGTGCGCGGGGGCCGGCCGCCCCAGTCGCGATCTGGGCGGCTCGATGCCGGCCGGATCGCGTCCCGCGTGCGGCGGGTGGGGCGGCCCTGGTGGCAGGCCGCCCCGGAGGGCTGGGCTATTCGGTCAGTTCCTCGGCGTACAGGTCCTCGGGGTCTGCGGCGGCCTCGATCTCGGCGGCGTACATCTGCTCCAGGCGGTCGCCGTCGTCCTCGCCGTCGTGGTCCTGGCTGCGCTCGCCCGGGTCGTTGGTGACGGGCGCGGGTTCGGCGGGCGGGGCCTGGGCGGTGTCGGTATCGCGGTCGTCGTCGGCCTCGGCCGGTTCGGGCTTGGCGGGTTCGCCGGGGTCGGCGGCCGGGGCGGCGGTGATGGTGGCGCGCTTCTCGACGTCGGACAGGGCGTATCCGAGCGACTGGAGGAACAGCAGGTAGCGGCTGGTTGCGGTGTGGTGGTGGCGGTACGCCTGCTTGGTGGTGCGGGCTTCGTACGCCGACAGGATCAGGGCGAGGGTGAGCAGCTGGGCGCGGCCTTCGCTGGCTCGGGCCATCTGGGCGGCCAGGGCCTGGCATCCGGCGATGCGGCTGGTGGTCTTGATGCCGAGCAGGTTCAGCGCCATCTCGTTGTTGCCGCTGAGGGCCTGGCTCAGCTCGTGGTCGGCACGGGCCAGGGATTCGGCGATGAACTTGGCCGCGCCCTTGGGGGCGGTCTTGGTCTGGAAGAACTTCGCCAGCCACGCCCGGCGTACCTTCTCGGCCGAGTCCCACGCGCGGTTGCTGTCCAGGACGTCTTTACGGTCGGCCTTGGCCGCCGCCTTCTCCTCGGTGGTCATGTCGGCCGACCGGAGCTTGGTGGGCCGCTGGGCGTCGTAGTGGCGGTACGCGGACAGGTCGCGGCAGGCGTAGCCGATGACGTACGGGGGCTCGTCGCGGCCGTAGGTGTTGGCGATGTAGGCGCTGTGTCCGGCGCACGTGGTGTGCGCCTGGGGGTCGACCTTGTTGCCGTCGCGGTCGTACAGGTTCTCGACCTTGCCGGTGTTGTTCTTGATCCAGCTGCGGGGCTCGTCGATGACCCGGATTCCGGCCTCGGTGAGCTGGTCAATCAGCGACTGCCGGTAGGCCGCGCGGTCGCGGGCGTCGCGCAGTCTCTGGGCCTCGTGCTCGAACTGGCCGCTGTAGGCGGCCGAGATGAGCGTCTCGACGGCGTCCGGGTCGTCCTCGAACTCGATCAGACCGGCTGACTGCTCCAGGGTGAGCGGGTGGGCGTCGGCGACGGCCTGCGCTTTGCGGCTCTTGGTAAGACGCGTGGCGGCGTTCACCTCGGCCTCGGTGGCAAGGCCAGTGCGGGCGATGTCGCCTGCGGTCATGCCGAACAGCACCAGCTGGTCCAGGGCTGCGGCCGTGTCGCTGGCGGTCATCGCGTCGCGCAGGATGTTCTCGGTGAGCTGGGCGGCCACCCGCTGGGCGTCGTCGGGCGCGGCGCGTACCAGGATCGGGACCTCCGGGCGGCCGACCTTAACGGCGGCCAGGGCCCGCCGCTGGCCCTTGATCACCTCGAAGGTGTCGGGTTCGGTCTCGCGGACGGTGATCGGCTCCTGCACGCCGTATTCGGCGATGCTGGCCAGGAACTCGGGCGACAGGTCGACGGCGGTGCGGACGTTGGTTCCGATGATCAGCCGGGCCGGGTCGACGTAGCGCAGCTCGGCGCGGGGCTGAGGGCTGACGGTGACGGGGGCCGGGGTGGTCTTCCTGCCGCCGCGCTTGCGGGCGGGGGTCTTCGTGGTGGTCATGACGGGTGCGCTCCTTCGTGGCTGGTTCTGGGCTGGGCGGGGCATCGCGGGGTGCTGGACTGTCGTTGGCCCGGGGTTTCGCGGTCTGGCTGCGGGAGGCGGTGGGTGACCCACCTGGCCGCGAGTCGGGCGGCTCGATGCCGCCCGAATCGCGTCCGGCGTCCGCTGTGCCCGGCCGGGGCCGCAACCCCGGCCGGACGTAACAACCTGACAGACTGCTATTGCTTGGTGTTGGCGGTGTTCAGGCTGGCCACGGTGTCGGCGAGCAGGCGCAGGGCCTGGGCGCTGGTGTCGTTGCCCATGTGGATCACACGGGTGTCGTGGTCGGCGCTGGCCTGGGCGTCCGGCTCGTGGGTGAACGTCCATCCGGCGCGGGTCAGCTGCACGCGCAGGGACTGGGCCAGCGACTCGGCCGGAGTGAGCGGTAGCGGGTTGCACGCGAAGTCGTGCGGGTCGCACTCGGCGTCGCCGCACTGCGGGCACGGACCGTCTGGGCTTTCCAGGATCGGCATCACCTCGGCCGGGTCGACGTCGTCGGGGCCTTCGGTCTGGCTGACGTCGTAGACGGTCATCATGCGAAACCGCACGGGTCCGGCCTGGTCGCCGTCCCCGTCCTGCTCGACCGGCTCGGCGTCGGCGGCCTGGTCTTCGGGCCGGGCGTCGCGGCCCTTGGGCCGCACGATCCGCATCGGGCGGCGGTCGACCACTGCCCGGCCACGGGCGCGCCAGCCTTTGCCCGTGTCGACGTCGGACAACTCAATCCCGAGGTCTTCGGCCTGGGTCATGAGCAGGGCCTGATTGCGCAGGCTGTAGCCCAGAATCCGGGCCGACAGTCCCCCGGCCAGGGTCCGTGTGATCACGGCCGTGACCATGCGCCCGGCCGGGTCGGCTAGCGCGTCGTCGGCGCGGGCGGTCAAGGCGGCGTCGGCGGCCTTGAACTGCTCGATTTGCTCCGGGGTGTAGCGGCTGGCGCGGCGGCCGGTGCCCTTGGTGGTCTTCCTGCGGGTGCTGGTCCTGGTCGGCATGGGGGTGTTCTCCTCTCGGGCGGCACGCCCGGCGTGGGCGTGCCGGGGTCAGACCAGGCGGGCGGCGGCCCGGCCGATCTCGTCGGGGGTGGCGTGGGCGATCGCGTCGGCGGCAGCGGCCAGGTCAGCGGTGTCGGCTTCGGCCTCGGCGGCGCGGGCTTCCTCGGCCCATGCCTGCTCGCTGGCCCGGAGCAGCTGCCCATAGGACAGGTGGCACTGTTCGATGTAGGCGCGCAGGGCCGTGAGCAGGCCGTACGTCATCCTCACTTCAATGTGGGCGTGCTCGGGGTAGTCCTGCGGCTGCGGGTCGGTGCCGTCGACGTCCTCGATCCACAGGCCGTGCTCGGCGAGCATGTGCCGCACGTCGCAAAGGAAGTCGCTGACCACGTAGTAGGCGTCCGTCTGGACGGCGGCCCACAGCTCGTGATGCAGGTCCGGGGCGTCGGGGCCGGGCGGCGGGCCGGGGTGCAGGATGATCGGGCCCCGGCCGGTGGCCACGGAATAGGTGACCATCGCGGCATAGGCGTGATCGTTGAGCATGTCGTAGACGGCGGGGCCGAACGTCGCCGGTAGGCGGTCGACGCTGGCCGCAGCAACGGCGGTGAACGTGTGGACGGCGGCTCGCGCGCACTGGGCGCGGTGGGCGTTGTGCTCGGCAACGCTGTGCATGCGGGGTTCTCCTTCGGTCGGGTACGCCCGGCGGCGGGGCCGGGCGTACCGGGTGGGTGTCAGGCGGCGACCGGCTGCCCGGTCTCGACAAGGGCGGCCTTGCGGGGGCGCTTGGCGTGCCCGTGGGTCGGGTCGGCGGGGTCGGCCTCGACGTCGGCGATGAACGTCACGACTCGTCCGCGCAGGGCCGATAGCGGCTCGCTGCCCGAGCGCAGGGCGGTCGGGACCGTGGTCCACAGCGCCCATCCCTCGCCGGTGACCTGCATCCGGTACCGGGCGGCCCCACTGCGGGCGTACTGGTTGTCCTGAATGGACGTCGCGGCGACGGTGCCGGTGACCTGCACGGCCTTGCCGACCGGGAGTGGTTCCACGGCGGCCAGTCCGGCGGCCATGCGCTGCGCGCGGCGGGCCTCGGTCACCGCGACGGCGGCGGCCCGGCGCTGCGCGCGGCGCTCGGCGGATTCGATCCAGCGGCGCGCCCCGTCCACCTGGGCGGTGCTGAGCGCGCGGTAGTCGGCCACGCGCCCGGCCAGCGAATCCAGGAAGTCCGAATAAGGCCGGTCATCGCTGAGCAGCCACGTCACGACGTCGGCCGACTCGGTGTCGGCGGCCCACTGCTCGAACGCGCGGACGCGGCTCGCGTGGGCTCGGACGCGGCGGGCCTCGGCCTCGGCCTGCCGGTCGCGCCATGCGTGGATCTCGTCGGCCAGGGCCTCGGCGTCGGTGGTCTCCCACGTCTTGCCGTGGTTGTTGCCTGCGCATCCGCATTCGCAGTCTTTGCCGGTGGCCTGGTGGCACCGGGGGTGGCAGATCTCGGCCGTGGTGGTCGCGTAGATCCGCTGAGCTGTGGCGGGCGTGCCGCACACCGGGCACGTGATCGTGTGGCGGTCGGCGGCGGCGTGCTCGTCGGTGACCCGCACGGGCCGGGCGCAGGGCGTGCACGCGGCGACGAAGTGCGGCGTACGGCGGGCGTTGATGATCACAACTCAGCTCCTTATGTAACAACCTGACAGACTGCTAGAGGTACATTCCGGCGTGCTCGTCGCAGTAGGCCGCGCCGTTGAGCGCGGTCCATTCGGGGGCCTTGCGGCACGTGAGCGCGCCGCACGGGTCGGGCTCGATCAGCTGGACGTGAAGCCACAGGCTGCGTACGGCGGCGTCGTGGTGCCACGCCATCACGCCGCGCAACGGCCGGTGCGCGACCGGCGTCCCGTTGAGCGTGAGGCGCAGACGGTCGCGGCGGGCCTGGACGATGTGCGAGAACACGATCAGGAAACCGTCGTCCACGATCACCACCTGGTCGGTCTGGTGGTCGTCCTCGCGCCAGTAGCGGGGCATGACCGCGTGGGCCTCCCACGTCTTGCCGTCGAACACCTGGCAGACGGCCTGCGCAAACTCCCGCGTGGCGGTGTGAAACGACTCCTCGCGGTAGGTCAGCGGCTCGATCTGGGGCACCTCGTACGCCTTGCACCGCTGGAGTTCGCGGGCAGTGTCTGCGTCGGTGAACATCGGGGCTCCTTCCTGCGGTTTCTCTCTCCCTCTCATGTAACAGCCTACCAGATTGGAGGGGTTATGACTACTCTGACCTGCGGTTTTTCTGTTTCTGATCTTTGTTTTCGTCCACATTGGGGCACGGTCGGTCCGGCGGCGGGCCGGGGGTTGCCGCGCCCGATGGGCGGGGCGGCGGCTCCTGCCGCCGCCCGTACTCGGCGCCCGTGGTCCCGACAGAGGCTCGCGGTCAAGGCCGGAGGCTCCAAGATGCTTCCTGCCGCGACGCGGCGTTCAGGAAGGATGTTGGAGGTGGCCTTGACCGCGAGAGTCGGGGCCGTAAGCCGGGTGCGGCTGAAATAGCTGGCCGCCGTAGGCGGTCCGATGGCCAGGCGGTCTACCGCCTGGCGCTTGTGGCTCGCACCGGCCGGCGGTGGGTGAGGCCGGCGGATCCGGCTCGTGGTGACCAGACGATCAGCCGGCAGGAAGGCCGGCCACGGCCGACCGGTGCCCGCGGGAGCAACGGCCGCGCCCACGGCGAATGTGGGAAATGATGCTCTTGACCTGGAGTTTCCAGCTTCAACGCTCGCCGCGCCGCTCGCGCCTGGCGCACCCGGCCGCAGCGAGACGCCTGTGAGCTGGGAAATTCACACCCGTACCGGCCGGGACGCTCGTCGACGTCGCATCCGGTGGTCACTGAGGGCTTGTGACCTGGGCGGATGCTCGGCCGAGCCAGCGCCAGCCCATCGCTGCACCGTTGCTGAGCTGCGCAAACGCGATGCACTATCGGTGTGTGCTGATCTGCGGCTGCTGCGGAGCGTGGTCGGTGGAGCCCGTCGTGCTCGATCGCGGCGGACGTCGACCAGTGCGGCTGCTGCGCGTGCGGCATCTGGGCTACGTCGTGGCGGAGGTGACCTCGGCGGACGAGGCGACGGCGGTCTTGGAACGCGCCGGCGTACTGGCGCTGATGGTTCCAGCGGAACACCAGGAAACATCCCACTAGCTGCACAAACGTAGGCCAGGCTCCGCCTTGGGCACGCGACGCGCGCGTGCGCTTGATCGGTTCTTCGCGCGATCGGGCAAGCCGCCGATCTTGGTTGTGCGTTGCTGAAGCGCAGCCTGCTCGGTTCGAGCTGCCGGCGATGAGGTTCGCGCGCGGCACCGGCGTCAGCCGGTGCCGCGCAGCGGGTTCGGCAGCCTCGAACCGCGGTCGTGATCGCCGTCGTCGGGTCGTACGCCGGTATGAGCTGGGCTGCATGGCACGGGTCTTCTCTACGATGCGGCGGAGGACCGGCCGGGTGCCCGGCCGGTCCTCCTTCTCGCGGTCCTCGTCAGGTGGCGGGTTGACCGGCCAGCAGGGCACCGGTCGGCGAGTGCACGGCGGTGAAGCCTTCGGCGATCAGCTGGGCGGGGTGGGCTGTCAGGTCGCGGATGGCTGCGTGGACGTGCTGGAGGACGGGGTCGGGCACCCGCCGGCCGTACCTGCGGCCAGGCGGCGGGCCTGGCCTTTCGGCGTTGCGGGCCATGGCCAGGTCCAGGTCGACGTCGAACAGGACCACGCGGGCGGGTACGTCGACGGCCCTGGCCAGGCGGATCAGGTCGGCGCGGTCGTTGACGCTGGCCGACGTCGCGTCGACGACGGTGTCGCGGCCGTAGCTCAGCCTGGCCTCGACCAGCCCGAGCATGACCGGCACAGCGGCCGCGGTCGCGTCCTGATCGTTGATGTCGTCGCTTACCCAGCCACGCACGGTGTCCAGACAGACGACCGACGTCGCCGGCAGCCCGGCGGCCGCGCACCAGTGGCTCTTGCCGGACGCTGGGGCGCCCACCAGGACGGTGAGGGTCGGGATGGTCATCACCAGCCGCCTCTAGACCTGCTCGCGCAGATCGATCACCAGCGTGCGGACCTGGGCCGGATCCGCGCCGATGTCGTCGCTGAGCTTCATCAGCGCCTTCACGGGCGTGTAGTCCAGATCGGCCAGCAGGTCGGCCCGGCGCAGGATCAGCGCGACGGCCAGGGTTTCCCCGGTCGACCAGGCCGGCCACGGCTTGCCCGCCGCGTCGAGCTCGCGGGCGGTGCGGGCCTTGGCCAGCCAGTCAGCCGGCAACGGATCGTGTTCGTTCTGCATGGGTGGGGGTCCTCTCTACGGTTCGGTTGGGAGAACCGGCCAGGTACCAGCTGGCCGGTCTCCTACTTGTCGTCGCTGGTCAGGGTCCGGATGATCGCGCCGTCCAGGCGCTGGCGGGCGTCGAGCGTGTGGCCGGTGCACATGGGCGAGCCGTCGCCGTGGGCGTCGCTGACGAAGAACACGGCGGGCTCGGTGCACGGCAGCGCACCGCGGGCGTAGTTCCAGGTGCGGCCGCAGCCGGGCTCGCGGCACCAGCTTTTGCCGCCGCCATCCGTAAGGGTGTTGCCGTGCTCGGGGCACACGCCCCAGTCGACGGGGCAGTTGCTGCGGGCGCGTACGCGGACCAGGTCGCTGGCGGTCTTGTTCAGCGCCTCGCCCGCCATGCGGGCGTAGCCGGCCGCGTCGTCCAGGCGGAAACGCGCGGAGCGGGTCGGGTCGTCGGCGGCCGCGCCGAGCCGCTTCTCGACGTCGGCGATCGCGGCGGCCAGTTCGTCGACGCGCGCTGCGAGCGCCCGCAGCTCGGCCGGGGTGGGCACGTTCTCGCTGGTCATGCCGGGTTCTCGGTGGGCTGGGTGGGGTGGCGCTCGTTCCAATCGGCGTCGAGGTAGGCGTCCTGGGCGGCCCGGAACGCGGCGCCCAGGGCCGAGACCTCCTCGAAGTCCTTCCAGGACTCGCCGGACAGGCGGCTCATGGTGTGGCGGATCTCGGCCTCCACGCGGACGACGTCGCTGCGGGCATCCTGGTACGCGGCCTGGGCTTGGTCGACGGCGGCCGACAGGTGCGGCTGGCCGGGGTTGGCCCGGGCGGTGGTTGCGGCGGCCTCGCATGCCTGCCACGCCTGCTCTTCGCGGGCGAACGCGTCGGCCTGCCGGTCGAGGCAGGCCGCCATCTCGGCCTGGATGACCTGGGCGCGTTCGAAGTAGGCGGCCGATCGTGCCCGGTGCTCGGCGAAGAGCCGGTCGGACTCCTGCCGCAGGGCTTGCACGGCCTCCGAGCTGGTGTGCTGGGACATCTGGGTTCCCCTTCTCAGGTGTTTGTGCTGTTGAGGTCGAGTCTTGTGCAGGTCGGCGTGGTTCTCGATCCCCCGCCAGGGTTGGCGGTGCTGGTCAGTAGCCGTGGCGGCCCAGCGCGGCGAACGCCGCGTCCTTTTCGGCCGGGGTGGACTCGCCCAGCGCCGCGTAGTACTCGCGCTGTGCCTGCTCGAACGCCAGGTGGGCGGCTGTGGGCTCGTCGGCGAGCATGATGCGATCATCGGCGTCGGTCTCCCGCATGCCGAGGTTGATCAGGCGGAGCACCTGGTCCCGGCGCACCGGCTGCGGTTCGCTGGCGCGCCGCAGGCGCTGGAGGAAGGCGAACATCGGACTCTCCTTCGTGTTCGTGGTCAGTCGTTGGCGCCAGCGGCCGGTGGGGTGCGCCAGGCCGCGACCGCACCCAGGAAGGTCACGGCCAGGACGAGCAGTGTGGCCGGCCACGGGTGGCGGGTGGTGTGCAGCTGGTCGACGAGCATTGCCGCGCCGGTGACGGCGAGCGCCACCGCGACCACGCGGGCGGCCATCGGGGTGCGGATGGACTTGGTTGCCATTGCAGATCTCCTTGGGGTTGGAAAGGGCCAGGTCATCAGTTGGCGGGGATGTCCTGGGCGCGGGGCAGGCTCGTGGATCCGGACAGGCTGGCCGCACGGGCGCCGGTGTCGTCGGGCTCGGTCCACCCGGCGACGCGCCAGCCCTCCTCGGCGATCTGCTCAGCGGCCCACAGCGCGGCCTCGGTGGTGTCGGTGACGGCCAGGCCGTCATGGTCGCCGTACGGTTTGCCGTCGCGGGCGAGCTGCCAGACGTCGCCGTCGTGGCGCAGCGTCCACCGGGGTGCGCCGCGTAGCGCCCGCTGGTTGTCGCGGGCGGCCTTGGTAACGGGGGCGAGACCTGGCCAGGTGTGACGGGCCAGTTGCCGTGAGGCGAGGCCAGCGGATGCGGCCAGGTCGCTGTAGTCGGCTCCGGCCTCCGCGGCCGCCCGGGCGACGTCGGCGGTGTATTTGTCCAGCTCGGCTGCCATGTGGCGCAGCGCCTGCAGAACGACCAGGCGGGCGGTCCGGGTGGCATCGATGTCGCCGAGGTCGGTGTTGCGGTGGTACATGCCGGCGCCGGTCTGCCCGGCCAGGCGCCAGGCCAGCTCGCCCGCCACGCGCACGAGCTCGGCATGCAGCTGTCCCTGCTGGAGGCTGGTCAGGTCGTTCATCGCGCTTCCTCGCTCTGCGGTTCGGTGGTCTCGGCTTGCTCGTAGTCGGTCTCGGCGCCGGGGTACGCCCACTGCTCGGCGAAGTCGTCCAGGTCGGCTTCGGCGTCATCCAGCAGCTGGCGCAGCTGGGTGAGCGTGGCCGGGTCCAGGAGCACGGTCGGGGCGTCGGCGGGGCTGGCGGGCACGATCCGCAGCTCGACCGTCGCGGCCTGGTCGCCGTCTTCGTCAACCCACCACGACAGTCCTGGCCGCACGAGCACCTGATCACCGTCTCGGGTGGCCAGACCGCGCCAATCGGCCCTGTGCTGTTCGTACTGGTGCTCATCAGGATCACGGCGGCACCACGCCGGGCAGGCGTAAACGCCGTGGTAGCACATCGTTTCCTCGCGCTCGCCCATCGTCGTCGGGCGTCCTTCTTGGGTGCTCTCGCGCACGAGCGTGGATTCGTGCGCGAGAGCGGTCAGGCCCATCCCACCTGGTTAATGAGCGTGCTCACGCCTGCTCCCCCAGCTTCGGGCCCTCGGCGTACGCCCGGGTGATCCACCCGGCGATGACCTGCGCAGCCTCCGGGCCCAGCAGCCGTGCCACCGCGTGTGCCTGCTCCTGCTCGAAGCTGGTCAGCGGCGTCAGCCGTGCACCATCCAGTGCCCGCGCGAGCGCCAGCGCCGACAGTTCCTGCACGTCCCGCTCGTTCTGGGGCACGGCCCTGCTGCTCGCCTC
>NZ_JBFBAZ010000046.1:0-55300 GCF_040682475.1 Hamadaea sp. NPDC051192 | reverse complement strand
GGAGCAACGGGGCTCCCGGGCCCACCAGCGGGTACGCCACCACGCCCCGGAGCAACGGGGCTACCAAGTCCACCACCAGCACCAGGACGACCGGGTCCGCCGGGCTCGCCGTCGCGCGGCCCACCGGGTACGCCACCACGCCCCGGAGCAACGGGGCTACCAAGTCCACCACCAGCACCGGGACCACCCGGAGCACCACCGCGACCAGGTCCACCGGGCTCACCGTCACGGAGACCACGCGGCCCACCAGGTCCACCGGGCTCTGCGTCGCGCGGCCCACGCGGCCCACCGGGCACGCCACCACGACCGGGAGCGACCGGACTACCAAGACCGCCACCAGCACCGGGACCACCGGGACCGGCCGGAGCACCGCCGCGACCGGCGACCGGCGGAGGCGGGTTGCCGGGCGGAGAGCCCAGTCCGCCACCGGGGCCGGAAGTGGGACGGCCGCCGGGCGTACCGGCGGCGGGGCCGCCTCGACCGGGAGCCCCGGGCGCGCCGGGGCCGGCTCCGCGACCGCCGGGCTCGCCGTCGCGGGGACGCTCCGCCCCGCGCGGCCCACCCGGTACGCCACCACGACCCGGTGCGGCCGGACCGGCCGGACCGACACCCGGCGCCGCCGGGCTGCTGGATACCGGGCCGCCTCGCCCGCTCGGGGGCTCCGCGGGACCGGAAGCGTCGCGGCGACCCAGCGGCACGAAACGGTCGCCGAGTGCGCCGGATCGGCGACCGGGCGGCGGTGCACCGGCTGCGCCCTGCGGTCCGTCAGCGGGCGGCTCGGCGCGTACGCCGGAAGTCGACAGTGGACCGGACGGGGGCGCCGGAGGCTCGTCGCGCCGATGGCCGGTCCGAGGCGGTTCCGCCGGCTCTGCGGCCCGACGGCGGCCACCGCCGAACGTCGGTTCGTCCACCGGTTCGTCGGCACGGCGTCGACCCGCCGGCGGCGGAGGTGAAGAAGGAGGAGGAGTGTCCTCGGCCCGCCGACGGCCGGCCGGGGGCGGTGGGGGGTCTTCGGCGCGTCGGCGCCCACCGGCCATGACGTCGCCGGACGGCTCGTCGCCCCGGCGGAAGCCACCGGTCGGCTCGTCGGCCCGCCGTCGTCCGGCCATCACGTCGCCGGACGGCTCGTCCCCGCGACGGCGGCCTCCGCCGAAGGTCGGCTCACCAGGCGGTTCGTCGTCGCGGCGATGCCCGCCGGACACCGGTTCCTCGGCGCGTCGGCGACCGGCCATCACATCGCCGGAGGGCTCCTCGCCACGCCGTCGACCGGCCATCACATCGCCGGACGGCTCGTCCCCGCGCCGGCGGCCCCCGCCGAAGGTCGGCTCACCGGCGTCATCGTCGGCTCGACGGCGTCCGCCGCCGAAGGTGGGCTCGCCGCCCGGCTCGTCAGCGCGGCGCCGACCGGCCGGCGGAGGCGGCGGCGTGTCCTCGGTCCGGCGACGGGCGATCGGAGATCCGGGCATCGCCTGGGCCGGGCCGCTGGGGGCGGGGCCGGTCGGCGGCGGTCCGGCGGGTGACGGTCCGGTGGCGGGCGGTGCGGCGGGCGGCGATCCAGCGGCGCCGGGACCCGACTCGCCCCGCAACGCGGCCCACCGGGAGTCGCCGGAGCCGCCGCGGGTCTTCTCGCCTGGGCCGCCGGGCGTGCCGCCTGGGCCGATGTCGGCCTTCGCCTCCTTGGCGTGCCGCAGGTCGTCGAGCCAGCCGGTCTCCTCCTGGGGCACCTCCTGCGGCTCGCCACCGCCGCGGCCTTTGCGACGGCCTCGGCCGTCGTCGGGTCGCTCCGCGTCGCGCGCCATCTACCGACCCTCCCCCTTCTCCGGTTCTCGGTCAGCTGAGGTCTGGCCCGGTTCGGCACCCGAACCGGCATTCGCGCCATTGTGCCGGTCGGACGGCGGCACCGGGACACCGCGTACCACCGAACGGAGTTTGGGCAGCCGGGCGGCGACGGCACGCTCCGCGCCGTGGTCGGTCGGCTCGTAGTAATCGGTCCGGGCGATCGCGTCCGGGGCGTATTGCTGGGTCACCACACCCCGGGGATCGTCGTGCGGATAGCGGTAGCCGGCTCCGTGCCCGAGCCCGGCCGCCCCGCGATAGTGGGCGTCGCGCAGGTGCTTCGGCACGCTGCCCGCCTGGCCCGCGCGTACGTCGGCCATCGCCTTGCCGATCGCGGTGGTGGCCGAGTTCGACTTCGGCGCGGTGGCCAGGTGGATCACCGCCTGCGACAGGTTGAGCGTCACCTCCGGCAGACCGACGTATTCCACCGCGTTGGCGGCGGCGGTCGCCACCATCAGCGCCGTCGGATCGGCCATCCCGACGTCCTCGGAGGCGAAGATGACCATGCGCCGGGCGATGAACCGGGCGTCCTCCCCCGCGACGAGCATCCGGGCCAGATAGTGCAGCGCGGCGTCGACGTCCGAGCCACGCATGCTCTTGATGAACGCGCTCACCACGTCGTAGTGCTCGTCGCCGGCCCGGTCGTAGCGCAGGGCCGCGGTGTCCACCGCCTTCTCGGCGATGGCCAGGTCGATCTCGGTCACGCCGAGTTCCGCGGCCGACCCAGCGGCCGCTTCCAGCGCCGTCAGCGCCTTACGGACGTCACCGCCTGCGAGGCGTACCAGATGATCTTCGGCATCGGACGCGAGCGTGACGGCCCCGCCCAGACCGCGCTCGTCGGTGGTCGCGCGCCGCACCAGGCCGCGGACGCCGTCGTCGTCCAAGGGCTTGAGCGTGAGCAGTACGCAGCGGGACAGCAGCGGCGAGATGACCGAGAAGTAGGGGTTCTCCGTGGTGGCGGCGAGCAGCGTGATCGTGCGGTCCTCGACCGCCGCGAGCAGCGAGTCCTGCTGTGCCTTGGAGAAGCGGTGCACCTCGTCGAGGAACAGGACGGTGGCCGGCCCACCCCGGCGACGGCGGGCGCGCGCGGCGTCGATCTCGGCCCGCACGTCCTTGACTCCGGCGGTCAGCGCGGACATGGCGACGAAGTGGCGCTCGCTCGCCCGCGCGACGAGGTGCGCGATCGTGGTCTTGCCGCTGCCGGGCGGGCCCCAGAGGATCACCGACATCGGAGCGCCGCCGCCCACGAGCCGGCGCAGCGGGGCCCCGGCCGCCAGCAGATGACCTTGTCCCACCAGCTCGTCGACGCTCGCCGGCCGCATCCGGACGGCCAGCGGCGCGTCCGGGCCGGGCTCGGCGAAACCGGCGTCAGGGCCGCCGAAGCCGGGCGTCGTGGGGATGGCGAAGAGGCCGTCCATCTCCGCGGGCTGGGATTCCATCGGCAGAAGGATACTCCCCGTAACCGACGTTCCTCGCGCTCAGCGAGCGGTGCGCATCGCTACCAGGGAGGACGCGGCGGCCCGCTTGAGCCAGGCCGCGACCGGTCGCTCGATGTAACGATGCACCAGCCAGGCCAGCCCCAGCAGCCCGGCGACTAGGGCGATCAGGATCAGCCAGCCGGGGACGTGCCCGCGCAGTCCGCCGATCACGGTCACGCCCAGCGACTGATGCAGCAGATAGAGCGGATAGGTCAGCGCCCCCGCGGTGACCAGCCAGGGCCAGCTGATCCGGCTGCCGAAGCCGGCCGCGATCAGGCTCATCAGCGCGAAGAAGCCGGTGACGATCAGGGCGGCGGGAATCCACTCGTCGGGTCCGTGCTCACCGAGCGCGGCGGTGACATGGGAGTCCACCCGGTAGAGGGCGATCAGCCAGCTCGCGGTCACGATGCCCCAGAGCAGCGGCGTCCCGCCGAACCGGTGGACCAGGAACAACGCCATGCCCGCCACGAAGTACGGCACGTTCTCGGCCGAGATCAGCCAGGCCAGCCACGGCTGCCCGGAGACGAAGACCGAGACGGCCAGCCAGATGACGCAGAAGTAGACGACCCGGCGGTAGGTCACGCCGAGCGCCACCACGATCGCGAAGAGCAGATAGAACCGCAGCTCCACGGCGAGGGTCCAGTACGACGGGTCCACATCGGCGACACCCAGCGGGTTCTGGAGCATCGTCAGGTTCGCCGCCGTCTGCGGCCAGGTCACCTCCCGCGTGCCGAACAGCGCCAGCACTGCCGCCGAGGCCAGCACGGCCAGCCAGTACGCGGGATAGAGGCGCATGACGCGGGACGCCGCGAAGTCGCCGACCCGCCGACCCCAGCTGCTCAGGCAGATGACGAAGCCGGAGATGAGGAAGAACAGCTCGACGCCGAGCCAGCCGTACTTGGCTACCGCCGCGAACGGCCCGAAGTCGCGTACGCCGGCCTCGGCCCAGCCGGCGGTCGGCGCGGCGATCAGATGCCAGGCCACCACGGCCAGCGCGGCCAGCAGCCGCAGTCCGTCCAGGACCCGCAGCCGGGGCTTGTTCGCAGGTCGGCGATCTTCCGGGGAGCTGTCCGCCGGCGCTTCCGGCCGAGCCGGTAGCGTCTGCCGAACGGAAGCGGAGACTTGTCGCGCTTCAGGTATAGCTTCGCGTGTTTCGGGTGTCGCTTGTGCCGGAGGCGCGGCGTGCGCCGGGGGTGCCATCTCCTGCGACCGCATCGTGCCGAGCATAGGCGAATCTCCTCAGTCGGTCATATCGGAGTCGCCCACCTTCCCCCGCGAATGTGGGAATTGTGCGGGAGAGTGGCCCGAGTCGGCTTCGTTGCCTAGAGTGAGCGCATGGAGCACTCCCTGGCCGCCGGACTGACCGCCCAGGTGCAGCTTCGCGTCTCGGACGCCGACACCGCGCAGGCCCTCGGCTCCGGCGACGTGCCGGTGCTCGGCACGCCGCGGGTGCTGGCCCTGGCGGAAGCGGCCACCGTCGCCGCGACCGCGCGGCACATGCCGTCCGACGCGACGACCGTCGGCGTACGCGCCGAGCTGGATCACCGTTCGCCGACCGCGGTGGGCCGCACCGTCGTCGCCCAAGCCCTGCTGGTCAAGGTGGACGGTCGACGGCTGATCTTCGACGTCACCGTACGCGACGAGGATCTGGTCGTGGCCGACGGCCGGGTGGAGCGGATCCTGGTCGACCGGCAGCGCTTCATCGCCAAGGCGACCGACGCCCTCGACGGGCTGGCTCCCTCGTCCATCGAGGCGACGGCTTCCGGTGGGGCGGCGGCTTCCGATGGGTCGGCGGCTTCCGATGGGTCGGCGGCTTCCGGTGGGTCGGCGGCTTCCGGTGGGGCGGCGGCGTCCGGCGGGGCGGCGGCTTCCGATGGGTCGGCGGCTTCCGGTGGAGCGGCAGGATGATCACGTTCACCGAGATCGCGGACCGGGTCCTGGTCGCGGTCGAGCCGATCGTGAGCGTCAACGTGACGCTGATCGTCGGCGACGGCCAGGCACTGCTGATCGACACGCTGTCCCACGACGGCCAGGCCAAGGAACTGCTGGCCGCCGTACGCGGAATCACCGGTGACCCGCTGACCGTCGTCAACACCCACCATCACTACGACCACGCGTTCGGCAACGCCGTCGTAGCGGCTGGGACCGGTGGCGGACGGCCGCCGCAGGATGCGCCGATCTGGGCGCACGTAGAGGCCGCCGCGCTGCTGCGCGACCAGGGGCCGGTGCTTCAGCGACAGTGGTACGAGGAGATGCTGCCGCAGGATCTCGCCTTCGCCGACGCGCTCGGCCAGTGTGTGATCCGGCCGCCGGATCAGATCGTCCACAATGTGACGAGCCTGGACGTGGGCGGACGGGTCGTGGTGCTTCGGCACCTCGGGCGCGGCCATACGATCGGCGACCTCGTGGCCGAGGTGCCGGACGTGGACGTGGTCGTCGCGGGCGACCTGGTCGAGGAAGGCGCGCCGCCCGGATTCGGCGACTCCTACCCGATCTCGTGGCCGGACACGCTGGCCGCCCTGCTGACTCGGCTCGGCCCGCAGACTCAGATCGTGCCCGGTCACGGCGCGGTCGTCGGGCCGGACTTCGTCCAGGCGCAGCACAGCGAACTCAGCCAGCTCTCCTGGCTCATCCGCGAAGCCCACGGTGATGGCGGCGACCCGCTCAAGGTCGCCCGGAACACCACGCTGGCCCGGTTCGGCGAGCGGGGCCTGAAAGAGGCCCAGCTCGCGATCATCCGCGGCTACGAGGAACTAGAGCAGCCCTCGAACTCCCACTAGCCCGCCCTCGCTCACCCGCCCCGTTGGCTGCAGATAACGGTTACGCAGGCCAAAGCCAGCCGGGGAAGGCTGCATATCCCTGATCTGCGCGTTAAAGCGGGAGGTCAGAGCGGGGCTGGGACCTCGGCCAGCGACGGCATCGCGACCGCGCCGCCCGGCCGGGCCGCCACGTACGCCGCGACACGGAGCGCGAACTGCATGGCCGAGATCCAGGCGGCGTCCTCGTCCGGCAGCCCGGACGCGAGACAGTGCATGAGGGCGGCCGACACGGAGTCGCCGCAGCCGGTGGTGTCGACCACCGGTCCCGGGTGCGTACGCAGGCCGATGACCGTGTCGGTGGAGTGGATCGCACTGTCGGCCATCGCCGACGGACGCGCACCCCGGTCGGGGCGCAGCAGCACCGCCCCGCCCGCGCCCAGCGTCACCACGACCGTACGCGCGCCGAGCGACCGCAGCCACAACGCGGTCGACACCGGTGACAGGTGCGGATAGAGCAGCCGGGCGTCGGCGTCGGACAGTTTCAGCACGTCGGCCGATGCCGCGAACTCCTCCACGATCTCGCGTACGCGGTCGACGCCGGACGAGGCGAGCAGGAAGGGCCGCAGGTTCGGGTCGAAGATCCGCTGCGGGCCGGGGATCGCCCAGGCGGCCCGGGCGACGTCCAGAAACGGCGTCAACAGCGCGATCGATCCACAATAGACGACCGGCGCCGCGGCCACGACCGCCGCATCGAGCGCCGGGACCGGCAGCGAGCCGTAGAACGAGAACGACGGCTCCGCGCCCTGGAAACTCGCCACGGCGAGCGGGCTCGGTCCGGTCACCTCGGCGACCGAGGCCAGCGAGACCCCGGACGCCGACAGCAGACCGAGGATGGTGGCCGCGAACGGATCGGTGCCCACCCCCGTGACGAGCCGGGTGGGCGTGCCGAGCCGGGCCAGGCCGACGGCGACGTTGAGGGGCGCGCCGCCCACAGCCGGACGGAAACTTCCGTCCGGCTGTTCCAGGAGATCTATGAGCGCTTCACCGAGTACGACCGCCGAGGGGGGCATCACGGCTCAGGAGACCATGGACCCGACGACCGGCTTGGTGAGCAGTGCCGACTGGTTCCGGGCGATCCCGGGATCGAGGGTGCGGTCCACGAAGATGGCGTGCCAGATGCAGAAGACCAGCACGGTCCAGATCTTGCGCGAGTGGTCGGCGGTGCCCGCCTTGTGCTCCTGGAGCAGCTTGTCGGCGTACGCCAGATCGAGCAGCTGGCCCGCGCCGGAGCTGGCCATGACATGCCGCGCCCACTCGTACATCTCGCCCGCCAGCCACACGCGGGTGGGCACCGGGAAGCCCAGCTTCTTCCGGCTGACGATGGCCGGCGGCACCACCTGCTGAAGGGCCTGGCGCATCGCGAACTTGGTCTGCTCGGACCGCGGCGGCAGCTTCAGGTCGACCGGGATGATCGAGGCCACGTTGAAGACCTCCTTGTCCAGGAACGGCACCCGCAGTTCGAGCGAGTGCGCCATGGACATGCGGTCGGCCTTGACGAGGATGTCGCCGCGCAGCCAGGTGTAGAGGTCGACGTACTGCATCGTGGTCACGTCGTCGAGGTCGGGGACCTCGGCGTAGATCGGCGCGGTGACGTCGGTGTAGCGCACCGACGGGTCGTACCGGCGCAGCAGCTTCTGCTTCTCGGCCTCGTTGAACATCCGGGCGTTGCCGTAGTAGCGGGCCTCGATCGGGGTCGTGCCGCGCTCCAGGAAGCTCTTGCCCTTGACGCCCTGCGGGATGACCTTGGAGACCGCGCGCAGACCCTTCTGCAGCGGGTCGGGCAGGTCGTTGACCATCGCCAGGGACAGCGGCTCCCGGTAGATCGTGTAACCGCCGAAGAACTCGTCGGCGCCCTCACCGGACAGGACGACCGTGACGTGCTCGGCGGCCTTCTTCGCGACGAAGTAGAGCGGCACGAGCGCGGGGTCGGCGACCGGGTCGTCCAGGTGCCAGACGATCTTCGGCAGCGCCTCCATCATCTCGGCCGGCCCGATCTTGGTCGGGATGGTGGTGACGTCGAGGTGGCGGGCCGAGTCCTGGGCGACGTCGATCTCGGAGTAACCGTCGACGTCGTAGCCGACCGTGAAGGTCAGGATGTTCGGGTTGAACTCCCGGGCCAGCGCCACCACCGCGGTCGAGTCGATGCCGCTGGACAGGAACGCGCCGACCGGCACGTCCGAGCGCATGTGCATGCGTACGCTCTCCCGCAGCGTCTCGCGGATCCGCGCGTAGAGGGCCTCGGGGTTGTCGGTCGGGGTGGGCCGGAAGGTCGGCTGGTAGTAGCGCCGGGTACGCACGCCCTCGGCGGCCGACCACGACAGGCACTCGCCCGAGCCGATCCGCGCGATGCCCTTGTGCAGGGTGCGAGGCTCCGGCACGTATTGCAGGGTCAGGTAGTGCGACAGGTTGGCCGTGTCGACCCCGCTGTCGCCGGCCTCGGCCGACGGGGCGAACGGCATCAGCGCCTTCTTCTCGCTGGCCAGGTAGAGCCCGTCCGGGGTGGTCAGGTAGTGCATCGGCTTGATGCCGAACGGGTCGCGGGCGCCGAACGCACGCCGCTCCTGCCGGTCCCAGATGACGAAGGCGAACATGCCCCGCAGCTTGTCGAGGACCGCCTCGCCCCAGTAGTGGAAGCCCGCGACGACCGCCTCGCCGTCGCCGTTGGTGGCGAACTCGGCGCCGAACTCCCGGGCCAGCTCCTCGCGCAGCTCCAGGTAGTTGTAGATCTCACCGTTGAAGGTCAGGACATAACGGCCGTTGAGGTAAGGGATGGGCTCATGGGAGAGCGCCACATCGATGATCGACAGCCGCTTGTGGGCGAAGATCGCGTCCGCGCCGACCAGTTCCAGGCCGGTCTCGTCGGGGCCCCGGTGATGCAGGCACTCGAGCGCCCCGGCCAGGGACTGCTCGTGCCGGTACGCGTCGCCGGTGGCGCTGAAGAAGGCAAGGATCCCGCACATGGCCACCATCTTGTCACGCGGATGATCGCGCGCGGGCCAACCCCCGGGGCGAGACATCCGGTCGGCGATTATGCGGTGTTCATGATCCGGGTAGGGTCGAGGCCAGGTGAACACCACAGGGAGGTACATCACCATGACCGAGGCCGACCAGGCCACCCCGGAAGCCGCCGACACCGAGGCAGGCAACGGGAAGACCAAGACCCAGCAGACCCACGACCCGGCGTACCCGGAGAAGTTCCTCGAGTTCATGCGTACCGGATGGCGGGACGCGGAGCTTGCGGTGACCGGGACCGACGGGGCGCCGAACTATGCCGCCCGCCGCGCGCGGCTGGCCGCCGCGTTCCCGGGCGAGACGCTCGTGATCCCGAGCGGCCACGAGAAGGTCCGGGCCAACGACACCGGATACAACTACCGGCCGGGCAGCGACTTCTTCTACCTCACGGGCGAGTTCGACCCGGAGAGCGTGCTGGTCGTCCGCCCCGACGGCGAGGCCACGCTGTTCGTCCGGCCGCGCTCGCCGCGCGACACCGACGAGTTCTTCAAGGACCGGATGTACGGCGAGCTGTGGATCGGCCGCCGGCACACGCTGGCCGAGAAGGAAGCCGAACTCGGGGTCAAGACGGCGAACCTGGCCGACCTGCCCGAGGTGCTGGCCGGGCTGACCGCCAAGGGCACCCGCGTGCTGCGCGGTTTCGACCCGGGCGTCGACGCCGGCGTACTGCCGTGGAGCACGGCCGACCTCGACCGGGACCAGGAGCTGGCTTGGACGATCTCCGAGCACAAGCTGGTCAAGGAGGCGTGGGAGATCGCACAGCTGCAAGACGCCATCGACGCGACCGTGCGCGGCTTCGAGGACGTCGCGCGCATCCTGCCCGCCGACCGGGCGGTGTCCGAGCGGCTCATCGAGGGCGTGTTCGGGCTGCGTGCCCGGCACGACGGCAACGACGTCGGCTACTCGTCGATCGTCGGCAACGGCGCTCACGCCACGATCCTGCACTGGATCCGCAACGACGGGCGTACGCGGCCGGGCGATCTGCTGCTCATGGACATGGGCGTGGAGAACCGCAACCTCTACACCGCCGACGTGACCCGGACGGTGCCGGTGAGCGGCCAGTTCACCCCGTTGCAGAAGCAGGTCTACGACGTGGTGTACGCCTCGCAGCAGGCCGGCATGGACTTCATCAAGCCGGGCGTGAAGTTCGAGGACGTGCACACCACGTGCATGCGAGTGCTCGCCGAGGGCCTGCACGACCTGGGCATCCTGCCCGTGTCGGTGGAGGAGGCGATGGACAAGGACTCGATGCTCTACCGCCGGTGGACGCTGCACGGCTTCGGCCACATGCTCGGCATCGACGTGCACGACTGCGCCAACGCCCGCAAGGAGCACTACAACAAGGGCGAGCTGAACGAGGGCTACGTGCTGACGGTCGAACCCGGGCTGTACTTCCAGACCGAGGACGAACTGGTGCCCGAGGAGCTGCGCGGCGTCGGCGTACGCATCGAGGACGACGTCCTGGTGACCGCCGAGGGCTGCGTCAACCTGTCCGCCGGGCTGCCCCGGACCAGCGCCGAGGTCGAGACCTGGCTGGCCGAGCAGCGTGAGGCCGGGCCGCGCCTGCCCGCCTGACGAACCACGACAAGGGAGTACGCGTACCTCCCTGCGCGAACTTCTTTCGCAAACGCCCTCCACACCATCGATGAAGTGCCTAGGCTCAACCCGAAGGCACTCAAGGTGTGGGGGGTGTTTCGCGTGTTCATCGGACTGTTCGTGGGTCTGGGCCATCTGCTGCAGATCGGCCCGGTGTGGATCCACATCGGCGGATAAACACTGACCGCCGCCCGCCGCCGTGACGTCAGGTCTCCGGCGGCGGTCGGCTGTCCGGCATCGCGCTGGACTTGGCGCTGGATCAGGGATCCAAGTCGAATCTTCGGCCAAGATTCGACCCAGAACCCTGATCCAGCGCCCAAAAGCCCAGCGCCCAAAAGCCCAGCGCCGAAAAAGCGATCAGGAGACGAAGACCGTCACCGACCGCGCTGGAACCGTGAAGGACGAGCCGGAGGCGGCGGCCGAGCGAAGCGAGGCGTCCGCCGAGCCCGCGAGGACGGGGTGCAACGAGTAGGCCCCCGTCAGCCCCGGCACCGACTGCGTCACCGATTCCGCCGTACTGTTGAAGATCACCACATACCGCCCAAACCCGCCGGCCAGTCCGCGCGCGTCGAGGGACATGACGATCACGCCAGGATGCGCGGCGGACGTCCCCGACACCGGGAATGCGACCCGCGACTGCACCGCCGCGGCCGAGGTCAGGCTGAACACCGGCGACGAGGCACGGATCCGCAACAGTTCGGCGTACCGGGCCGAGGCCAGGTTGATCACGTCGCAGTTCGGCACCAGCGCGGGATCTGCCAGCAGCGGGCGGGCGTACGACCAGCGCGACGAGTTGTCCGCCGCCGGCGGCAGTCCCCGGCCGAACCCGTTGCCCGCCGAGCAGTCCCATTCGATCGAGTTGAACCAGTCGCCGGAGTTGTAGGAGTTCTTGTCCAGCGACTTGGACCGCAGCCGATCGGATCCGAAGGTCACGAACCCGGTCCCCTGCGAGAACACCACGGTGGACAGGGCCAGAACCTGCATCCGCGCCCGATCCACCGCCGAGGTGGACCGGGGCAGCTTGTACGCCAGCGCGTCGTACAGGATCTCGTTGTCGTGGGCGTCCACGTAGGTGACCGCCTCCGACGGCGAAGCGGTGTACCCGGCTGGCGAGCCGTTGTAGTCGACCTGATCGCCGCGTACGACCGCACCCGACGACGACCGGAACTCGTACGCGGCCAGGTTTCCCGCCAGCCCCAGCTGGATCAGATCCTGCGCGTGCGCCAAGGCAGCCGGGTCGGTGAGGCCGGAGGCGAAGCCCTGGATTCCGGGGTCGGCGTCGAACGGGCCGCCACCGCGTACGGCGTCTCGCAGCCGGTCGGTGAACGTGCCGACACCGGTTCCGGCCATGTTCCGCTGGGTCGCCTGGACGAACCGGGCGTTGTTCGCGACCTCCCCGAAGTCCCAGCCCTCGCCGTAGAGCAGGATCGACTTGCCGTCCACGCCGTCGCGAGCCGCTGTCAGCGCGTCGAGAGCCTTGCGTACGGCCAGGATGTTGGCGCGGGGATGGTGTCCCATGAGGTCGAACCGGAATCCATCCACCTTGTACTCACGCGCCCAGGTGACGACCGAGTCCACCACGAGCTTGCCCATCATGGCGTGTTCCGGGGCGGTGTTGGCGCAGCAGGTGGAGTTCGCCACCGTGCCGTCGTCGAGCAGCCGCTGGTAGTAGCCGGGCACGAGCTGATCCAGGATCGACCCGGGCGCGACGCCCGCGGCCGACGTGTGGTTGTAGACGACGTCGGCCACCACACGCAGCCCCGCGTTGTTGACGCCCTGCACCATCTGCCGGTACTCCAGCGTCCGGTTCGCCGGCGACACGGCGTACCCGCCTTCGGGAACGGTGTAGTGCAGCGGGTCGTAGCCCCAGTTGTAGCCGTCGGTGTCGCGTACCGCCGCCACGCAGGCCTGCTGCTGATCGGAGTCCGGCGGCAGCGACGCCAGGTCGCAGGCGGGCGTCGCCTGGGCCGACCGCTCCTCGGGGGTGGTGGCGAAGTCGAACGTCGGCAGCAGATGCAGATGGGTCACCCCCGCCGCCGACAGCGACCGCAGTTGCGTCATCCCCGCCGACGAGCCGGTGAACGCCCGATACGTGCCCCGGTCGGCGGCCGCGACGGTCGTGTCGGCGATCGAGAAGTCGCGTACCGAGACCTCCTGGATCTGCGGCCGCCCGGTCACCGCGGGCTTGCGCAGCGAGTCCCAACCGGCCGGCTTCGACGACGCGTCGTCCAGCGAGACGATCTGGCTCGCGGTCGAGTTCACCGCCAGCGCCAGCGAGTAGGGATCGGTCACGCTCGCGGTGACGAAGGTGTGCGTGGCGGGCTGCCACGCCGTGACCCGGAATCGGTAGAACTTCCCCTTCCAGGCCGTCGGCCCGGTCGCCCGCCAGATGCCCGTCGCGTCGTCCCGCTTCATCGTGACCAGGGTGGGCGTACTGGTCGGCGTCGACATCAGTTCCAGCTGGACGTTGCGAGCCGTGGGTGCCCAGACCGAGATCCGCGTCTGGTCCCGCGTCACGACCGGGCCAAGCTTCGCGCTGGTCGCGGCGGCGTACACGTCGTCCAGGACGCCCGGCGCCTGCACGCCGGTCGCCGACAACAGGTTGCCCTCGTGGTCGCTCTCGGTCACGACCAGCTGCGCGGTGAGCGCGGCCTTGACCTTCTTCAGCTCCGCGCTCAGTCCGAAGGAGTGGTACGCCCAAAGGTGTGGCCAGGCAGCGCGTTGCGCCTCGGTGAGCCCGTCGGCCCGAGCGCTCAACCGGATCGTGGTGTAGTCGCCGGTCAGGTGCCCGTCGGCCACGCCGAGTCCGCCGTTCGGGGCGATGACGAGGTCGTAGACCTTGCCGTCGGTGTCGCCCTTGTTCCAGGCGATGGTGGTGCGGTCGATCCACTGCGCGTAGCTGTGCCCGAGGTCGATGTCCTTGGGCGCGCTCTTGACCCCCGGCCGCAGATAGCCGGGCGTCTGCTGCTGGAACCACACTTCGTTGCCGCTGGTGGCGAAGGTGAGCTTCTGGTCGGCCGGAAGATCCTTCTCGTCGCCGTTGTGCACGATGTAGCTCAACGCGGTGGCCCCGTCGGCCAACGGCACCCGCCAGTACGCCCCGTACGCGTCCGTGCCGGTGGGCGGCATCGGTGTGCCCCAGTCGGTCGGGGTGGCCGCGCCGTCCCAGAGGTGCAGTCCCCAGCCCGCGTAGTCGCCGTTCGTCCGCCGGTAGTGCAGCACCGCCACGTGGGAGGCGGCCGCCTCGGAGGCGTACACGGTGGCGTCGCCGCTGGTCACGAAGGCGTCGGCGCCCTGCGTCGGGTCGACCGACTGGTCCGGCCCCGGGTCCTTGGTATCTCCGTTGTGGACGATGAAGTTGACGACCTTGGCCGGGTCGGTCAACGGCACGTTCCAGTACGCCCCGAAGGAGTCCGTCCCGATGGGCGGCATCGGGTTGGCCCAGTCGACGGAGATGCCGAGCCCGTCGCCCCACAGGTGCAGGCCCCAGCCGGCGTAGTTCCCGTCGGCACGGTGGTATCGGATCGTCTGGTAGCCGAGCGCGGCCGCCGGGGAGGAGTAGATCGTGGCGTCGCCCTGCTTGAGCCAGACCTCGCCGACCCGGCTGGGATCGAGGCTGCGGTCGGCGTCGACATCCTTGACGCCTTGGGAGTTCACGACGAGGAAGCCGACGTTGGTCGCGCCCGGTTTCACCTTGACCCAGGCCCACCGGCCGTAGGAGTCCTCACCGGCGAACGGCTGCCCGACCGGCCAACCATGCTGCGACGACGGGTCGGAGTCGCCCCAGTTGTAGAGCCCCCAGTCGGCGTAATCGCCGTCCGTACGCCGATAGTGCACCAGGACGTACTCGCGTTGCGCGCCTTGGACCGGGGTCGCCACGGTGACCTGAGTGGTGTCGGTCGCCTTCACTCCCCCACTGTCCACGATCGCCTTGTACGCGATCGGCGTCGTCCCGCCCAGCCCGGTCAGGTCGTGGTAGACCGTGTACCGGCCGTCGGCGTCCGGCTGCGTCGCGGTGCCCAGCGCCTGCCAGCGACCGCCGGCGACCTGCGCGGAGAAGCTGACCGTCGCGGTCGGCGACGCGTTGCCGACGGTCGCGCTGACCTTGGCGATGGTGGGGACCTTCGCGCCGTCGCCGGGCGAGCTGATGGTGATCGTCGGAGTGCCGGCGGCCGCCGTCACGGGCTGCCGCGCCTGCAGGACCACCGACGACAGCGGCGGGATGGTGACGGTGACCTTGCCGTCGGCGTCGGACGCCGGGCCGTCGCCCAGACTCGGGTAGAGCCGGCCGAACCGCGTACCGGGCGCCGAGGAGGTCGTCAGGGTCACGGTCTGCGCCTGCGTCGAGGAGTTCAGCGCGACGAGGTACTCCACCTGCTCACCGGCGTCGACCCGGCTGAACGCGAAGACTCCGCCACCCGCGTAGCGGACTTTCTGCGTACCAGTCGCCAACGCGGGATGTGCCGCGCGGAGGCGGCTGAGGGCCGCGATGGTCTGGTAGAGCGGGTGCGTGGTCTCGTAGTTGTCCACGGCGTGGGTGCGATCGGTGCCGAGCAGGTCGTCGTCGAGGTAGTCGGTGGTCTTGCTCGCGAACATGTCCTGACGGGCGTCCTTGTCGCCGCCGGGGCCGGTGAAGCCCTGCTCGTCACCGGAGTAGACGACCGGCTGGCCGCGGGTGAGGAACATCAGCTCGTGGGCGAGCTTGTCGCGGTCGAGATAGGTCGCCGCGTCCACACTGGATTTGCTGATGAAGGAGCCGATCCGGCCCATGTCGTGGTTGCCGAGGAAGGTCGGCAGCGCGTTCGCGTCCGTGCCGGGCGCGGTGTAGTACGGGTCCATCGTGTAGAGGTCGGCCAGGCCCTGGCCGCTGCCGCCGGTGACGAAGCCCTGCGCGGCGGCCTGGAAGCCGAAGTCGAGGGTGGCGGGCAGCTTGCCCTGACGCACGAAGGTCGACGCGTACGCCGCGTCGGCGCTGTAGACCTCGCCGAACATGAAGAAGCCCGGCTTGCCGTGGTCTTTCGCGTAGCTCGTGACGCCCTGACTGAACTGGGGCCAGAACGCCATGTCGACGTGCTTGACGGTGTCGAGCCGGAAGCCGTCGATGCCGGTCGTGCCGATCCAGTCCTGGTAGATCTTCGTCATCCCGGAGACGACCTCGGGCCGTTCGGTCCACAGGTCGTCCAGCCCATAGAAGTCCCCGTACGCCGAGTTCTCGCCGGCGAACGTCGAGTTGCCCCGGTTGTGGTACATCGCGGGATCGTTGAGCCAGGCCGGTTTCTTCACCGTCCGGTCGGCGGCGGTCGGGAAGACCGGGGTGTACGCCCCGGCCGTCCCGTCGGTCTTCGGGAAGCCCTGGGTGCCGTCGGCGTAGTTCGCGTCCTCGAAGGACCGGCCCTGCGTGTCGGTGTAGGGGCTGGTCTTCTTGTCCACGTAGTCGTACTTGTTCTCGGCGTACTGGAGGACGTCGGCGGTGTGGTTGACGATCACGTCGAGGTAGATCTTCATCCCCCGGTCGTGCGCCTTGCCGACGAGCCGCTTGAGGTCGGCGTTGGTGCCGAAGTGCGGGTCCACCTGGGTGAAGTCGGTGATCCAGTAGCCGTGGTACCCGGCGCTCATGTCGGCCCCGGTCCCTTGGACGGGACGGTTCTTGAACACCGGCGCGAGCCAGATCGAGGTCGTGCCGAGACCCTGGATGTAGTCCAGCTTGTCGATCACGCCCTGCAGGTCGCCGCCGTGATAGAAGCCCTTGTCCGCCGGGTCGTAGCCGGTCTTCGTCCGGTCGCCGGCGTAGCCGCCCTTGTCGTTGGACTTGTCGCCGTTGGCGAACCGGTCGGGGAGGACGAAGTAGAACTGCTCGGCCCGCTTGGGCGCCCGTGGCGGCTCCGGTTGCGGCGCGGCCTGGGCGGCCACCGGTGGGACGACGATCATGGGGAGGATCAGGGCGAGCGGCAGCAACCTGCGGAGATTCATCGCGTACCTCGGGGGCTCGGTGGCACACATCACTGCGAAGCGTCCGCCGCAACATACGCGTTACTGAAAGCTCACCGCAAGACTTGCTCTTTCACAGCAGATGGGCCTGCAAGATCTTGCACCTCTTGCAGGCCCAGTGGATCAGTTGTGGATCTATGGTGGATCGATGGCGGGTCAGCGAACCTGGGACTCCCACGTCCCGTCGATCCAGGTCGGCTCGCCGTCGAGCATGGGCGCCATCACCGTGCGCCACCATTCGTCCTGCTTGGGATCGTCGGCAAGGGCGACGTACTGCTCCTTGCTCTCGAACTGAACGGCCATCACGATCGTCTGGCCGTCGTCAGCGCGCAGCAGATCGCCACGCACGTAGCCCTGTACCTTGCGCTCGGTGTCCCACTTCTCTTCGGCGCGGACCACCTCGTCGTAGGGAACCTTGAGTTTCCCGATCATCACGGTGCCGTACATGACTCCCATTGTCCGCCGATCCCCGCACCGGCGCGGCGGAGTCACCAAGTACGGCCGGTGAGCCTCTCGTACGCCGCGACGTACCGCGCGCGCGTCCGGTCGACGATCTCGGCCGGCACCTCCGGCCCGGGGGCGGCCTTGTTCCAGCCGAGGCCCACGGCCCAGTCGCGGAGCGGCTGCTTGTCGAAGCTGTCCTGCACCTTGCCCGGCAGATAGTCCTCGGCCGGCCAGAAACGCGACGAGTCCGGCGTGAGCACCTCGTCGCCGAGGACGAGCTGGCTGTCGGCGTCCCAGCCCAGTTCGATCTTGGTATCGGCGATGAGGATCCCGCGCTCCGCGGCGACCTCCGCCCCCCGCCGGTAGATCGCGAGCGTGATGTCGCGCAACTGCTCCGCGGTGGCCGCGCCGACGGTGGTGATCACCTCGGCGAACGTCATGGGCTCGTCGTGCGCCCCCATCGCGGCCTTGGTCGACGGGGTGAAGATCGGCTCGGCGAGCTGGGAGCTCTCGACCAGTCCGGCCGGCAGCTCGATGCCGGACACGACCCCGGTCGCCTCGTAGTCGCGCAGACCCGACCCGGTCAGGTAGCCCCGGGCCACGCACTCGACCGGGACCATCTTCAGGCGGCGGCAGCGGATCGCCCGCCCGGCCCACTCGGCCGGCACGTCCTGCGAGATCACGTGGTTCGGGACCAGGTCGGCGAGCTGCTCGAACCACCACAGCGACAGCTGCGTCAGGATCGCGCCCTTGTCCGGGATCGGCGTCGGCAGCACGACGTCGAAGACCGACATCCGATCGGAGGCGACGAGGATCAGGTCCTCGCCGTCGGCGTACACGTCTCTGACCTTGCCCGAGTGCAGCAGCTCCACGGAGATGATCCTACGGTCGGGCCAGTTCGGCGATGTCCGCGGGCGTGACCCGGCAACAGCCGCCCAGCCAGTCCGCCTCCCAGGCCGGAGCCTCGGCCAGCCACGCCCCGGCCGTCCCGGCCCAGGACCGCTCGGCCGCGTCCCAAACTTCGCCGCTGTTCGGGTACGCGATGAGCGGCTTGCCGCTCACCACGCGCGCGGTCGCCAGGGCGAGCCCGACGTCGGCCGGATCGCAGCAGTTCACGCCGACGGCCACGATCGCGTCGACGCCGTGTACGAGGGCGAAGGCGTCGGCGAGGGGCTGACCGGCGCGGGTGGTGTCCCCGGCGACGGTGTAGGAGAGCCAAGCCGGTACGCCCAGCCCGTCGAGCGCGATCAGCAGCGCCTCGGCCTCGACCAGGTCGGGCACGGTTTCGAGGGCGAACAGGTCGGGGCCGGCCGCCGCCAGCACCTCCAGCCGGGGCCGGTGGAACCGGACGAGGTCGGCCACGCTGAGCCCGTAGTTCCCGCGGTACTCCGAACCGTCGGCGAGCATCGCGCCGTACGGGCCGACCGAGGCCGCCACCAGGGCGTCGATCCCCGTCTCCTGATTCGCCCGGCGGGCCAGGGTGACGCTGCGGGTCAGCAGCCGCTCGGTCTCGGCCCGGTCGATGCCGCTGCGGGCGAAGCCGTCGAAAGTGGCCTGATAGCTGGCGGTGGTGCTGACGGTCGCCCCGGCCTGAAGGAAGGCGGCGTGGGCGGCGACGATCGCGTCGGGCTCGTCCCGCAGCAGCCGGGCCGACCAGAGGTGATCGCTGAGGTCGTGCCCGTTCGCCGCCAACTCCGTCGACAGGCCGCCGTCGATGATCCGCGTGGGCTGCGCGGCCGCCTGCGGCCCGGTCATGCGGGGGCTCCTTCGAACTTCGCGGCGATCTCGGCCAGCCATTCGCGGTTCCAGGTCAGCTCGCCGTCGGCCAGATCCTTGATCATCGTACGCACGAAGCCCAGCTCGGCGGTGGTGACGGCGTGGGCGTACTCGTCCTCGACGACGAACAGCCGCGGCAGGCCCATCTCCTGGCTGCGCTGGAGGCCGTCGGCGTACTGGTCGAGGCGGCTCTGCAGGATCTCGGCGCGCTTTTCCAGCTGCTCCCGGGCGTCGTCCGGGTCGAGGATCGCGATGAAGGCCAGGGCCGCCGGAAACTCGGGGAACTCCCGGGCCGGGGTGGCGAGCATCGATCGCAGCCAGGCCGTTTGAGTGTCCCGGCCGGTCTCGGTCAGCTCGTACACCGTGCGTTCGGGCCGGCCGGAGTCCCGGGCGGTGTGCCGCACCTGCACGTAGCCGTCCCGGACCAGCCGCTCGATCGCCTGGTAGACGCTGTTGCGCTGGGCGACGTTGACGACCTCGTCCTTGCGCCGACCCTTGATCTTCTGCTGCATGCCGTACGCGTGCATGGGCTCCTCGGCCAGCAGGGACAAGATCACCATCGCCAGCGGGGAGCGCCGTTCTGCCATGGATCACATCGTACGACCTTGACCGCCCGATAGTCATTCCATGTATAGTTATCTCATGACTACGCCAAGCACCGCAGCGATCATCGGCGGCGGCGTCGCCGGACCCGTCACCGCCATGGCCTTGCGCCGGGCCGGCATCGAGGCCACCGTCTTCGAGGCGTACGCCCACGGCGCGGAGGGCGTCGGCTCGTTCCTCACGGTGGCGGTCAACGGCCAGCGCGCCCTGCGGGAACTGGATCTGCTGGACCTGGTCCAGCAGCACGGTTTCGACTGCCCGCGCTTCGAGTTCGTGTCCGGCAAGGGCAAGCCGCTGGGCGGTTTCCCGGCCGCGCCCAACGGCCGATCCGACGGCCTGACCAGCCGTACGCTGCGCCGGACCGACCTCTACGAGGCGTTGCGCGACGAGGCCCTGCGGCGCGGCGTGACCGTCGAATACGGCAAGCGCCTCGTCGACGCCGAGCGCGGCGGCGATGGGGTCACCGCGGTGTTCGCCGACGGCACCCGGTTCACCGCCGACATCCTCGTCGGCGCCGACGGCCTGCTGTCGCGTACGCGAGAGCTGATCGACGCGGCCGCGCCGAAGCCGCGCTACGTGCCGCTGCTGAACACCGGCGGATTCACTCGGACGGCGGTGCCCGGCGAGCCCGGCACGATGGTGATGTACTTCGGGCGCGACGCCTTCTTCTGCCACATGCTCGCCCCGGACGGCGTCGTCTGGTGGTTCGCCAACATCCCGCAGGTACGCGAGCTGAGCCCGGCCGAACTGGCGGCGATCACGCCCCAGCAGTGGCGGCGGCGGCTGATCGAGACCTTCGCCGTCGACGCGACCCCGGCGCGAGCCGTCGTCGAGGCGACCGAGCAGATCGCCCAACCGTGGAACACCTACGACTTCCCGAGCGTGCCGACCTGGCACGACGACCGGATGGTGCTCGTCGGCGACGCCGCGCACGCCGCGTCGCCGACCTCCGGGCAGGGGGCGTCGCTGGCGATCGAGGACGCCCTGGTGCTGGCCAAGTCGCTGCGGGACGCGCCCGACGCGGCTACGGCGTTCTCGGCGTACGAGCGGGAACGCCGGGGCCGGGTCGAACGCGTCGTCGCCGAGGCGAAGAAACTCAGCGCGGACAAGATGCCCGGCCCGGTCGGCCGGCTCATCCGGGACGCCGTGCTGCCGCTCGTCTTCGCCAAGCGCGCCAAGTCAGGCGGCGACGACTGGCTGCTGACCCACGAGATCCACTGGGCATGACAAAGGCGCCGGCCGCGGCCGGCGCCTTTGTCATGCGAACGTCAGGACCACTTCGGCACGGTGGTCTTCTTGCCCTTGGCCGAACCGCTCATCTTCGACTTGCCCAGCCAGAGGAAGCAGCGGACGTTGTTGTTGCCGGCCGCCCAGTACTTCTTCGAGGTGGCCCAGGCGATCTCGCTGTAGCTCTTGTCGAACTGGCTGCCCGAGATGCCCATGTACGCCGCCGCGACCTCGTCGCACTTCTCGTGCAGGACGTCCCAGCCCGCGTCGGTGGTCGGGTACGCCACCCCCGCGGCCGGCTCGAACGAGCCGACGTACTCGCTGTTGTGCGACGAGCTGCACTCCACCTCGGCCATCTTCAGGTCGCCGCCGCTCTCGGTCGCGGTGAAGCAACCCAGCGGCAGCTTGTCGACGCCCTCCTTGATGGCCGCCGTCCGCGCCTTGGTCTCGGCGTTCTCCAGGTCGGCCAGCTCGATGACGTCGCAGGCGAACCAGTGCGCGCCGCCCTTCCAGGCCGCGCTGGACGGGGTCACGAGCTTCAGCTCCACCCGCAGGTCCCGCCAGTCCTGGCCGAGCACCTTGTCGGCCTGCTCCTCGCAGGTGTTGAAGGCGTCCGCCGCGTCCTTGGAGTCCGTCTCCGGCGGCGTCGAGGCGCTCGCGGCGGAGCCGCTGAACTCGCCGACGTAGACCGTCTCGGTCTCGTGACTCTTCGTGCAGTCGACCACCGCGAACTCGGTCGCCTTCGCCGAGGCGTCGGTCTCCCGGGCGTGACAGCCGAGGTCGGGAACGAAGCTCTTCGGCGCGGGCAGTGCCGACCAGTCGTTGGCCAGATCGCCGTCGGTGCCGGTCAACGCACTACAGCCGGACATTCCCAGCCCAGCCGCCAGCACGAGCGCGATGGTCGCGATCCCACGCTTGTGTCTCATGAAAGGGCCCCTCCCCAGGTCGTCCTCTGCTGGGCAGTCTAGGTCAGCCGCGCACCCACCCCACCCGCGCCCCAGAAAGGTGGAGGATAGGGGTCGTGCGCACCCCTGTCTACGCCCCGAACGGAGTGGTCGCGACCAGCCAGCCGCTGGCGGCTCAGGCCGGAGTGGCCATGCTGCGGGAGGGCGGCACCGCTGTCGACGCCGCCGTCGCCGCGGCCATCACGCTCGCCGTCGTGCAGCCCGGCTCCAACGATCTCGGCGGCGACCTGTTCGCCCTCGTCTGGGACGGCCGGCAACTGCACGGCCTCAACGCCTCCGGCCGGTCCCCCGCCGCGCTGACCCAGGAGCTGATGGCGGCCTCGGCGCTGCCGCCCACCGCCGCGCTCGGCGGCGCGCAGGCGGCCGCGGCCACCGCTCCCCCGGCCCGGGGATGGCTGCCGGTCACCGTTCCCGGCGCACCGGCCGGGTGGGCGGATCTGCACGCGCGATTCGGCCGGCTGCCGTTCGAGCGGCTTTTCGACGACGCCATCCGGTACGCCGAAGGCGGCTTCCCGGTCTCGCCGGCCACTGCCCGGAACTGGGCCGCTGCGGTAGGCGTACACGCTGGGCTGTCGGATGAGGCGTGTGCGCACTGGGCGCGGACGTTCACCCTCGACGGCCGGGCGCCCGCCGCGGGTGAGCGGTTCGCGAATCCGAACGCGGGACGGGCCTTGCGGTTGATCTCCGGATCGCACGCGCGGGACTTCTACCACGGCGAGGTGGCCGCGGCCATGGTGCGGCACGCCTGGAACACGGCGGGCCTGCTCACGGGCGACGACCTGGCCGGCCACGAGTCGACCTGGGTCGAGCCGATGAGCGCGCGCTATCACGGTTACGAGGTGCACGAGCTGCCCCCCAACGGGCAGGGTGTGGCCGCGCTTCAGGCCTTCGCGCTGCTCGACGGGCTGCCCGGCGTCCCCGGTACGCATCAGCAGATCGAGGCGATGAAGCTGGGTTTCGCCGACGCGCACGCCTACGTCGCGGACCCGTTGTTCGGCACCCCGCCCGACCTGCTGGATCCGTCCTACCTAGACAGTCGCCGTACGCTGATCGGCGAGCGGGCGGCCGATCCCCCGCCCGGCGACCCGATGCGCGGCGGCACGGTGTACCTGGCGACCGCCGACGCGAGCGGCATGATGGTGTCGCTCATCCAGTCGAGCTACATGGGGTTCGGCTCGTTCGTCACCATCCCCGAGTACGGCTTCGGCCTGCAGAACCGGGGCGCGGGCTTCAGCCTCGACCCGGCCCACCCGAACGTGGCGGCCGGGGGCAAACGCCCGTTCCACACCATCATCCCGGGCTTCCTGAGCCGCGACGGCGTACCGGTCGGGCCGTTCGGCGTGATGGGCGGGCACATGCAGCCGCAAGGTCACCTGCAACTCGTGACCGCCACGGTGGACGGCGGCCTGGACCCGCAGGCGGCACTGGCCCAGCCCCGGTGGTACTGGACCAGCGGGCTCGACGTGGTGGTCGAGCCGTCGTTCGACCGGGCGATCCTGGCCGACCTGTCGGCGCGCGGGCACCGGATCAGCGTCGCCACCGAGGTGAGCACCTTCGGGATGGGCCAAGCCATCTGGCGTACGCCCCACGGCTATGTCGCCGGATCCGAACCCCGGGCGGACGGCCAAGCCGCCCCCTGCTGATCCGCCCGTTCCGCCTCTCGGCGCGGCCGCGTGGTGATCTAGGCGCGAAATGGCGGCCCTGGCGACCATTTCGCGCCTAGATCACCATGCGCACCATGATCTTGAACAGAAAACGTCGTCATAGCGACGGCAACCGTTCAAGATCGCCAACGTCACCGAAGCGCGCCAAGGCTGCGCCGCAAGATTGCACGCGAGTTGTCGCGATGTTGCGTACGAATATCTAAGTATTGCGTTCTCGTGTCGCCCGCTGGCATGATGGCCCGGCGGCCGGGCGTCGCCGCATCCCTGTCCACATTCGACACAAGGGAGCGCCATGACGGTCACACGCAGGCAGATTCTGGCCACCGCGGCGGCAGGAACCGCGGCAGCGGCGGCCGCCGCGATCGAGCTGCCCGGGGCGGCGGCCGCGGCCAGCCCGCCCGGCGACGTCGTCGGCAAGATCACGGTCGGCTACCAGGGCTGATTCGCCGCGGCCGGGGACGGTTCGCCGATCAACGGCTGGTGGCATTGGGCGCAGAACTGGGGGCAGACCCCGTCGCCGTCCAACAACTCGATCGTCTCCTGGCCCGACGTACGCGATTACCCCCGGACCTACCCGACGGCCTGGGCGAATCTCGGCAACGGTCAGCCCGCCGCCTTGTTCTCCCACTACGACCAGCAGACGGTCGACACACACTTCCAATGGATGCGCGACAACGGCTGCGACACGGCCGCCTTGCAGCGGTTCAACCCGTTCGGCGGCGAGGGCGCGATCCGCGACGCGATGGCGGCCAAGGTACGCACCGCGGCCGAGGCGACCGGCCGGAGGTTCTACGTGATGTACGACGTCACCAACTGGACCAACATGCAGTCGGAGATCAAGACCGACTGGACCCAGAAGATGTCGGCGCACACCGCGTCCTCGGCGTACGCGAAGCAGAACGGCAAGCCGGTGGTGTGCGTCTGGGGCTTCGGTTTCAACGACGACGGGCGCCCGTTCAGCGCCGCGGCCTGCCTCGACGTGGTGAACTGGTTCAAGAACCAGGGCTGCTACGTGATCGGCGGCGTGCCGACCTACTGGCGGCAGGGCATCAACGACTCCCGCGCCGGATACTTCGACGTCTACACCGCCTTCCACATGATCTCGCCGTGGATGGTCGGCCGGACCGGCACGCTGGACGGGCTGGACTGGTTCTACACCAACGTCAACCTCGCCGACCAGGCCGAGTGCAACGCCCGCGGCATCGACTACCAGCCCTGTGTCATGCCCGGCGACCTGTCGTCGCACGCCCGCCACCACGGCGACTTCTACTGGCGGCACCTCTACAACATGATCCGGCTGGGCGCCCAGGGCCTCTACGTCTCGATGTTCGACGAGTACAACGAGGGCAACCAGATCGCGAAGACCGCCGAGTCGGCCGCCTTCATCCCGGCGGGGTCGAGCTTCGTGACGTTGGACGAGGACGGCACCGCCTGCTCGTCCGACTACTACCTGCGCATCACCGCCGACGGCGGCAAGATGCTCAAGGGCCAGATCGCGCTGACCGCTGTCCGCCCGACGCAACCTGTCGTCGGCACGCCGCCGGCGACCGGCAACCTGGCGAGCGGCAAGCCGACCAGCGAGAGCAGCCACAACCAGGGATTCGTGGCGGCCAACGCGGTCGACGGCGACCAGAACAGCTACTGGGAGAGCGCCAACAACGCGTTCCCGCAGTGGGTGCAGGTCGACCTCGGCGCCGCCGCCGCGGTCAACCGGGTGGTGCTCAAACTCCCGGCGTCCTGGGGCGCGCGTACGCAGACGATCTCCCTCCAGGACGGAGCAACCGGCACGGCGCTGGCGAGCGGCTCCTATGTGTTCGATCCGGCGAGCGGCAACACCGTGGCCGTCACGTTCGCCCAGAAGTCCGTCCGCTACGTCCGGGTGACCATGTCGGCCAACACGGGCTGGCCCGCGGGCCAGCTGTCGGCATTCGAGGTCTACGGTGCGACGACCGCCGACACGCAGGCTCCGAGCACTCCGGCCAATCTGACCGTCACGGGCAAGACGTCCAGCAGCGTGTCGCTGTCCTGGTCGGCGTCGACGGACAACGTCGGGGTGACGGCGTACCAGGTGCGGCAGGGTGGCGCGGTGGTCGCCACGGTCACCGGCACGACCGCCACGGTCAGCGGCCTCAACCCGGCCACGGCCTACACGTTCACCGTCACCGCGCAGGACGCCGCCGGCAACACCTCGGCCGCGTCGAACGCCGTCACCGTCACGACCGACGCCGCCCCCAGCACGAACCTCGCCCGCGGCAAGGCCACCGGCGAGAGCAGCCACACGCAGAGCTACAGCTCCGGCAACGCCGTCGACGGAAACGCCGGCACCTACTGGGAGAGCGCCAACAGCGCGTTCCCGCAATGGCTCCAGGTCGACCTCGGCGCGGCCACCACGATCAGTCGTGTCGTCCTCAAGCTGCCGTCGTCCTGGGAGATCCGGACCCAGACCTTCTCGGTGCAGGGCAGCGTCGCCGGCTCGTCGTTCACGACCCTCGCCAGCGGCGGCTACGCGTTCGATCCCGCCACCGGCAACACGGTCACCGTCACGTTCGGGGCCGCGAGCGCCCGCTACGTGCGGATCCAGATCACGGGCAACACCGGCTGGCCGGCGGGTCAGGTCGCCGAGCTGGAGGTGTACGCCTAAAGCAGCGCCCGGCGCCGGTCATCACGTGCCCGGCGCCGAGCGCGACGGCTTACTTCGCCGCGGAGACGAGCTTGTCGATCGCGGCGACCAGCTCGGGCGCCTCGGGCTCGACCCGCGGGCTGAACCGGGCGACGACCGCGCCGTCGGCGTCGACGAGGAACTTCTCGAAGTTCCACCGGATGTCGCCGACGTGGCCCTCGGCGTCGGCGACGCGGGTGAGCTGGTCGTACAGCGGGTGGCGGCCGTCCCCGTTGACCTCGACCTTCTCGGTCATCGGGAAGGTGACGCCGTAGGTCGCCGAGCAGAACTCGGCGATCTCGTCGGCGGTTCCCGGCTCCTGGCCGCCGAACTGGTTGCAGGGCACCCCGATGACGGTCAGCCCGGGGGTGCTCGCCGCGATGTGCTCCAGCCCGGCGTACTGCGGGGTGAGCCCGCACCGGGAGGCGACGTTGACGATGAGGGCCGGCTTGCCGCGCAGGCGGGCCAGCTCGCCGGGCTGCCCGGCCAGGGAAGAGATCTCGATGTCGAAGACGGACATGCCGGCGAGCCTATCTCGCCGGCATGCCGGATGATCCGTTCACTTGGGCAGGTTCGTGCCGCGTTTGCCCTTGGCCGTGCCGGTCATCGACTTCTTCTCGCCGTACCAGAGGAAGCAGTGGACGTCCTGGCGGCCGGAGGCGGCGTAGTCCTCGTTGTAGGAGAACCAGACGTAGGTGCCGGTGAGGTACCTCACCTGGGCGGCGGTCACCCCGAGGTACGGGCCGGCCAGCGCTCGGCACTTCGTGTGGTACGGGGCGTACTGCGCGGTGGTGTTCGGCCGCGCCTGGCTCAGGGCGGTGAAGCTGCCCACGTACTCGCCGTTGTGCTTGGCGGTGCAGCCGACCACCCGGGACTCGTCGTTGCCGAAGTTCATGCACGCGATCGGGTAGGTGAAGTCCTTCAGCGTGCCCTCGCGGGTCTCGTCGTCGTAGGAGTACCAGTCGACTTGCTGCAGCTCGCAGCGATACCACTTGCGTCCGGCCGTCCAGGCGGCGCTGGTCGGCAGCACGACGTTGAGATCCAGCCGCGGGTGGTACCAGCTGTGCCCGACGTACGCGCTGGCCTGCTTGCTGCATTCGGCGTACGCCTCGGCCTGGGCGGTGGCCGCCGCGCCGGTCGCCTTCTTCTGCAGGGTCGGCGGCGTGGTCAGGGCAGCCGAGGCGCCGGTGAACTCGCCGATGTACACGACCTCCCGGTTGTGCGAGCCGGTGCAGGGCACCATCGACTCGGTGACCGGGTTGACCTGCTCCTGGGTGGCCGTGCGGCAGTCGCCGACCTTCGCCTGGACCTCCTGGGCCGCGGGCGGCATCGACCATTGGTTGGCCAGCTTCCCGTCGACCCCGCTGGGCAGGCCGCAGCCCGCCAGCCCCATCAGCACCACCGCCGCCGTCAAGCCGGCCGCCAGCCGTCGCCGCCCCGTCATGAAACTTCCTCCCCAAAGTCTGCGGCGGCAGTCTAGGACTGCGCCGAGGCCCGGGGCGATCGGCTATTCGGCCGTCACGAACTCGATGCGGTTGCCGTGGCAGTCGTTGGTGTGGAACCGGCGGATGCCCGGCTGTTCGGCCGGGTCGGCCCAGACCACGGGGTACCCGGCGGCGGTCAGCCGGGCGGCGAGCCCGTCGAGGTCGGCGCAGGTGAGGGCGGGGTGCGCCTTGCGGGCCGGGCGGAAGTCGTCCTCGACCCCGAGGTGCAGCTCGGCGCCCTCGGCGTCGACGAACCAGCAGCCGCCCCGGACGGCCAGCAGCGGCGGCTTCGGCTTCTCGGTCATCCCGAGTACGCCGACGTAGTAGGAGCGAAGGGCCTCTTCGCTGTCGCGCGGACAGGCGATCTGAGCGTGATGAAGCATGATCCAGACGATAGGATGAGGTTGCCAAAAAAACAAGACGGACGTACGGTATGCATTGTCGGCATGCCCTGACGGGCCGCGTCGTGGGGTAAGTCCGCCCTAACCGCCCCCGGTCGGCCTGGCGTGCGAAAGACTTGTGCCCAGTGGATGGTGTGACAGAAGGAGCAAGACGGTGGCCAGCCTCGACACCTTCGGTGCGAAGAGCCAGCTCGGCGTCGGCGACGCGAGCTACGAGATTTTCACGATCGACAAGGTGGCGGGCCACGAGCGCCTGCCCTACAGCCTGAAGATCCTGCTGGAGAACCTGCTTCGCACGGAGGACGGCGCCAACATCACCGCCGACCACATCCGCGCGCTGGGCAGCTGGGACGCCGCGGCCGAGCCGAGCGTCGAGATCCAGTTCACCCCGGCCCGGGTGCTGATGCAGGACTTCACGGGCGTCCCCTGCGTCGTCGACCTCGCCACGATGCGAGAGGCCGTGCGCGACCTCGGCGGCGACACCTCGAAGGTCAACCCGCTGGCCCCGGCCGAGCTGGTCATCGACCACTCGGTCATCGCCGACGTGTTCGGCCGCCCGGACGCCTTCGAGCGCAACGTCGAGATCGAGTACGGACGCAACCAGGAGCGCTACCAGTTCCTGCGCTGGGGCCAGACCGCGTTCGACGAGTTCAAGGTCGTCCCGCCGGGCACCGGCATCGTGCACCAGGTCAACATCGAGCACCTGGCGCGCGTCGTCATGGACCGCGGCGGGCAGGCGTACCCGGACACGGTGGTGGGCACCGACTCGCACACCACGATGGTCAACGGCCTGGGCGTACTGGGCTGGGGTGTCGGCGGCATCGAGGCCGAGGCGGCCATGCTCGGCCAGCCGGTGTCGATGCTCATCCCCCGGGTCGTCGGCTTCAAGCTGCACGGCGAGCTGCCCAGCGGCGCGACCGCTACCGACCTGGTGCTGACCATCACCCAGCTGCTGCGCAAGCACGGGGTCGTCGGCAAGTTCGTGGAGTTCTACGGCTCCGGCGTGACCGCCGTCCCGCTGGCCAACCGGGCCACGATCGGCAACATGAGCCCCGAGTTCGGCTCCACCTGCGCGATCTTCCCGATCGACGGCGAGACCATCGAATACCTGCGCCTGACCGGCCGGTCGCCGGAGCAGCTCGCCCTCGTCGAGGCGTACGCCAAGCGCCAGGGCATGTGGCACGACCCCGCGGTCGAGCCGGTCTACTCCGAGTACCTGGAGCTGGACCTGAGCACCGTGGTCCCGTCGATCGCCGGCCCGAAGCGGCCGCAGGACCGGGTCGAGCTGAGCAACGCCAAGACCTCGTTCCGCGCCGTCCTGCCGGACTACGTGAAGAACGACGAGACGGACGAGGAGGCCGAGGAGAGCTTCCCGGCGTCCGACCCGCCCGCCTCGAACTCGCGGGCCACCAACGGCCGGGCAAGCAAGCCCACCCCGGTGACCGCCGCCGACGGCACGGTCTACGAGCTGGACCACGGCGCCGTCGTGATCGCCTCGATCACCTCGTGCACCAACACGTCCAACCCGCAGGTGATGCTGGGCGCCGCGCTGCTGGCCAAGAAGGCCGTCGAGCGGGGCCTGCACGCCAAGCCGTGGGTGAAGACCACGCTGGCCCCCGGGTCCAAGGTGGTCATGGACTACTACGAGAAGGCCGGGCTCACCCCGTACCTGGAGAAGCTGGGCTTCCACCTGGTCGGCTACGGCTGCGTGACCTGCATCGGCAACTCCGGCCCGCTGCCGGAGGAGATCAGCGCCGCGGTGCAGCACAACGATCTGGCGGTCGTGTCGGTCCTGTCCGGCAACCGCAACTTCGAGGGCCGGATCAACCCGGACGTCAAGATGAACTACCTGGCGTCCCCGCCGCTGGTCGTGGCGTACGCCATCGCCGGCACCATGGACATCGACCTGGCCACGGACCCGCTGGGCACCGACGCGGACGGCAAGCCGGTCTTCCTCGGCGACATCTGGCCGACGCCGGCCGAGGTCCAGGCGACGATCAACTCCTCGATCAACTCCGAGATGTTCGCCAAGGACTACGCCGACGTCTTCGCGGGCGACGAGCGGTGGCAGTCGCTGCCGACGCCGACCGGTGACACCTTCGCCTGGGACGGTTCCTCGACGTACGTGCGTAAGCCTCCGTACTTCGAGGGCATGCAGGCGCAGCCGGCGCCGGTCGGCGACATCGCCGGGGCGCGGGTGCTGGCCAAGCTGGGCGACTCGGTGACCACCGACCACATCTCGCCGGCCGGTTCCATCAAGGCGGACTCGCCCGCGGGCAAGTACCTCGCCGAGCACGGCGTCGAGCGCCGGGACTTCAACTCCTACGGTTCCCGCCGGGGCAACCACGAGGTGATGATCCGGGGCACGTTCGCCAACATCCGCCTGCGCAACCAGGTGGCGCCCGGCACCGAGGGCGGCTTCACCCGGGACTTCACCGTCGAGGGCGCGCCGGTCAGCTCGATCTACGACGCCTCGGTGAACTACCAGGCGGCCGGGCTTCCGCTCGTCGTGCTGGCGGGCAAGGAGTACGGCTCGGGCTCGTCGCGTGACTGGGCGGCCAAGGGCACCGCGCTGCTGGGCGTCAAGGCCGTCGTCGCCGAGTCCTACGAGCGGATCCACCGCTCCAACCTGATCGGCATGGGCGTGCTGCCGCTGCAGTTCCCGGCCGGGCAGACGGCGGACTCGCTCGGCCTCAGCGGCGAGGAGACCTTCTCGATCACCGGGGTGACCGCGCTGAACGACGGCGTGACGCCGAAGACCGTCCGCGTGGTCGCGACCGGGGCGGGCGCGCCGGTCGAGTTCGACGCGGTGGTCCGCATCGACACGCCGGGTGAGGCGGACTACTACCGCCACGGTGGCATCTTGCAGTTCGTGCTCCGCAAGATGCTCGAGGGCTGACCGCCACCAGGCATTCTGCAAATTGCACGGAGGGCAACCGCTTGGTTGCCCTCCGTGTTTTTCGTCGGCTGAACTACTTCCCAGTAACGCAATCCATCTCTATAGTCAATTACATAAATGGATGGCATGACGTGCGGGAACGTCGCAGAACCATCGCCCAATCGTCGTGTCGGGCGGCATGGGCTGGAGGTTCTCATGACTGCTGTCGTGACCCACTTCGAACTGATCGGCGGAACGCCGGCGGTCCGCGAGGCGGTACGCCGCTTCTACGACCGGCTGGTCGCCGATCCCGAGCTCGCCGGCTTCTTCAGCGGCGTGGACCTGGCCACCCTGAAGCGGCATCAGGTCGACCTGCTCTCGATGGTCCTGGGTGGACCGAGCAACTACACGGGGCGGGATCTGGGCGAGGCCCACGCTCACCTGGCCATCGACGCCCAGGCGTACGCGAAGGTCGGCGGGCATCTGGTGGCCGTGCTGGCGGAGCTCGGCGTACCGGAGCACGTGATCGCCTCGGTGACCGAGACGCTCACGTCGGTCTCTCCGCAGATCGTCACGCACTGACCTGCGACATCACCTGGACTCCTGGGCTCATCGACGAATCAGCCGTCGTCGGCGGACCCGGGAGTTCCGTCTGAGCGATGTCATCGTTGGCACAGCGATCACTGGAAGGTCTCTTTACTGTTAGGGGACTTTAATTTATCTTTGCCTGAGGGTTACCCCGATCCATGTGAATCTGTCCCCATTCCCCCAGGCAGGTGGCACATCAGATGAACCTCAGACATCTCACTCCCCGACTCCGGTTGGTGGCGGCCACTGCGGCCGCCGTCCTCGCCGGCGGCGTCTCGCTGGTCTTCGCGACCACCGCCGACGCCGCGACGAACCTGCTCACCAACCCGGGCCTCGAAACCGGCGCGCTGTCGCCGTGGACGTGTGCCGGCAACCTCGGCAGCGTCGTCGGCACCCCGGTGCACAGTGGCACCAAGAGCCTCCATGGCGCGGCCAGCGCGTCCAACCACGCGCAGTGCAGCCAGACCGTCTCGGTCCAGCCCAGCACGGCGTACACGGTGTCGGCGTGGGTCAACGGCGGTGGCGGCTACGTCTACCTCGGCGTCACCGGCGGCACCGAAGTCTGGAACCCGGCGGCCGCGAGCGCCTGGACCCAGCTCAGCACCACCTTCACCACCGGCGCGTCGCAGACCACGCTGACCGTCAACGTGCACGGCTGGTACGGCACCGGCACCTACTGGGCCGACGACTTCGTCGTGACCGGACCGGGCGGCAACCCGTCGCCGTCGGCGAGCACCTCCTCGCCGTCGCCGTCGGCGTCCACCTCGTCGCCGTCCCCGAGCCCGACGAGCGCCTCGCCGAGCCCGAGCCCCACCACGGCGTCGCCCAGCCCGTCGGTGACCACGTCGCCGCCCGGCGGCGGTGGCAACAAGCTGCTCGGCTACTTCACCAACTGGGGCGTCTACCAGCGCAACTATCACGTGAAGAACATCGCGACCAGCGGCTCCGCGGCGAAGCTCGGGTACATCAACTACGCCTTCGGCAACGTGACCGGCGGCTCCTGCCAGATCGGCGACGCGTACGCCGACTACGACAAGTTCTACGACGCCTCGTCCAGCGTGGACGGCACCACGGACACCTGGGACGCCGGCGCCCTGCGCGGCAACTTCAACCAGCTGCGCAAGCTGAAGAAGCTCTACCCGAACATCAAGATCCTGTGGTCGTTCGGCGGCTGGACCTGGTCCGGCGGCTTCGGCCAGGCGGCGGCGAACCCGACGGCGTTCGCCAACTCCTGCTACAACCTGGTCGAGGACCCGCGCTGGGCGGACGTCTTCGACGGCATCGACATCGACTGGGAGTACCCGAACGCCTGTGGTCTGTCCTGTGACACCAGTGGCGCCGCGGCCTTCAAGAACCTGATGTCGGCGCTGCGGACGAAGTTCGGCTCCAGCTACCTCATCACCGCCGCGATCACCGCGGACGGCACCACCGGCGGCAAGATCGACGCTGCCGACTACGCCGGCGCGGCGCAGTACGTGAACTGGTACAACGTCATGACGTACGACTTCTTCGGCGCCTGGGCCACGACCGGCCCGACCGCTCCGCACTCGCCGCTGACGTCGTACTCGGGCATCCCGATCTCCGGGTTCTACTCGGACGCGGCGATCCAGAAGCTCGTCGCCAAGGGCGTCTCTCGATCCAAGCTGCTGCTCGGCATCGGCTTCTACGGCCGCGGCTGGACCGGCGTCACCCAGGCCGCACCAGGTGGCACCGCGACCGGTGCCGCACCTGGCACCTACGAGGCCGGCATCGAGGACTACAAGGTGATCAAGACGAAGTGCCCGACCACGGGCACGGTCGCGGGCACCGCGTACGCCTTCTGTGGTGGGCAGTGGTGGAGCTACGACACCCCCAGCACCATCTCGGGGAAGATGACCTACAGCAAGAACCAGGGTCTCGGCGGAGCGTTCTTCTGGGAGCTCTCCGGCGACACCACCGGCGGTGAGCTGATCACCGCCATGAAGAGCGGCCTCGGCTGATAACCAGGGCTCAGTCGAGGTGAGCTCGGCCGGTGCGGCGCTCGTCGCACCGGCCGAGCAGTCTCTGCGCCGGCGCTCAGCGTTTGCGGGCCCGGCCGGTTACCGATATTCATTACGCCCATGACCACCCCCTCGGTTCCCTCCTCGCCCGGCAGCGCCGTGAAGGCGTTGCGGCCGCTGTTCGCCTGGGCGTTGCTGGGCTACGTCGCCCTGCAGCTGTTCTTCACCTTCTTCGGCTGGCTGCTGCCGTCGCGGGACACCACCTTCAGCTCCCGGTCGGCGTCGGCCGGCTTCGTCACGCTGTACACGATCGTGCTTCCGCTGCTCGCCCTGCTGATCGCCACCCAGATCACGCCGATCCTGGCGGTGAGCAAGCTGATGGCGGCGATCGCGCTGGTCGAGTACCTCGTAGTGCTCTTCTTCGGGCTCATCTCGTTCCTGCTCGGGCTGGGCCGGACGTTCGACTACGTCAACAGCGCCCGATCCGCCTTCGGCGCGCTGGAGCACTTCGTGATGGGGCTGGCCGAACTCGGCGTCGCCGCCCTCGTCGCGTACGCCGTGCTCCGGATCTTCCTGTCGCTCGGCGGCACCCTGCCCGACTTCAGCGCCCGGCACACCCCGCCGGCTCAGCACACCCCGCCGACCGAGTCCAGCGAGCCGCCCACCCAGGTGCTGTAGTCGGCCCCGATGTTCGCCTACCGGCCAGGTGCTCGCCTTTCGGCGTACCCCTAGGTCGTCTCGAATGAGCCGCATGGCTGACAGGCGTAGTTTGTTGAAGGTGAGTGCTATCGCGGCCGGAGCCGTGCCCCTGCTGGCGGCGGCTCCGGCCGTCGCGTCCGACAAGCCGCAGCGGCGTGGGCCGCTGGTGATCGGGCACCGCGGGGCCAGCGGCTACCGGCCCGAGCACACCCTGGCGTCGTACGAGCTGGCCGCGCGGATGGGCGCCGATTTCATCGAGCCGGATCTCGTGTCGACGAAGGACGGCGTGCTGGTCGCCCGGCACGAGAACGAGATCTCCGGCACGACGAACGTGGCCGACCACCCGGAGTTCGCGGCGCGCCGGACGACCAAGCAGATCGACGGCGTGCCGGTGACCGGCTGGTTCACCGAGGACTTCACCCTCACGGAGCTGAAGACGCTGCGCGCGGTGGAGCGGCTGCCCGCCGTGCGCCAGCGCAACACCCTCTACAACGGACTCTTCGAGGTGCCCACCTTCGAGGAGGTGCTCAAGCTGCGCGAGCGGCTCAGCAAGGAGCTGGACCGCGAGATCGGCGTCTACCCGGAGACCAAGCACCCGAGCTACTTCCGGGCCGCCGGCCTCGCCCTGGAGGCCCCGCTGGTCCAGGCGCTGCGCAAGCACGGCCTCGACCGCCGCAACGCGCCGGTCTTCGTCCAGTCCTTCGAGGCGGCCAACCTGCGCGACCTCCGCGAGAAGCTCGGCCTCCGCGTCCCGCTGGTCTTCCTCGCCAGTGCCAGCGGTACGCCGTTCGCCGATCCCAAGACGTATCGCGAGTACCTGAGCCCGGCCGGGCTCGCCGAGCTGGCCGCGTACGCCGACGGCATCGGACCGGACAAGTCGCTGGTCATCCCGCGCAACGCCGACGGCACGCTGGCCGCCCCCACCTCGCTGGTAGCCGACGCGCACACGGCCGGGCTGGTCGTGCACCCGTACACGTTCCGGGCAGAGAACCAGTTCCTGCCGGCCGACTACCGGGTCGGAACCGACCCCAACGCGTACGGCAAGGCCCTCGACGAGCAGATCACGTTCCTGCGTACCGGGATCGACGGGCTCTTCACCGACCAGGCCGACATCGGCGTCCTGGCCCGCTCCCTCCGGTAGCGGCTACCGGGAGTGGGCCAGCGACATCACGGCCGCCACGGCCTGGATGACGCCGTTGACCGCGCGGGTGGGCGCGAACCGCCGCTCGGTCCACTCCCGTCCCCGCCGGAGCCAGACGCTCGGCAGCCCCAGTCCGGCCGCGCCGCCGATGTCGGACTCGGGGCTGTCGCCGATCATCCACGCGCCGCGCAGCCGTAGCCGGGCGCGTTCGGCCGCGATCTCGAAGATCCGCGGATTGGGCTTGCGGCAGTCGACCTCCTCGGAGATCACCCAGTCGGCCACGAATCGGTCCAGCCCGGTCCGGCGGATCTTCGCCTCCTGCATGCGGGTGCTGCCGTTGGTCACGATCACCGGCACCCAGCCCGCGTCCGCCGCGATCCGCAGCGCCGCGCCGACCATGGGATCGAACCGCGTGTGCTCGACCATCCCCTCGGACAGCTCGTCGACCATATCGACGATGGACGCGCGGATGGCGTACCGGTCGCGGATGGCCTCGGCCACGTCCCAACGGTCGGTCAGCCCGTCCGCGTCCACGTCGAGCAACCAATCCACGTCGTACGCGGGCGCGCCGATCTCCGGCAGGAACCATTCGGCCCAGGCCTTGAACGCCCCGGTGCGGTCGATCAGGGTGTTGTCGAGGTCAAGGAGCAGCAATGGCACGGCCGCACAATACGTGACCTGCGCCTCACTAGGAAAGGGTCCTCACGTATAGACCTGATCCCGCCCGACTCCAAGGTTTTCTGACATCGCCGCCGGTCGATCGGCCAACATGGTGTGCCCGGCGCGGGTCGCTTGCAGGTCCTCCGGCGACAGCGTCGCCACCTGCACGGACGTGCCGGAGTTCGGGCCGCGGACGATCGCCCGGCCCTCCGGGTCGTAGACGGCCGCGCCGCCGTTGAACGTCCACGGCGCGACACCGTCGACCGCATTGGCATAAACGACATAGCCCGTGTTGTCCAAGGCGCGCGCGGCATAGTAGACATCGCGGCGATGCTCGGAGCCCGTCACGTACGCCGCCGGGTAGACCATGCCGTGCACGTCGTCGACCTGGGCGGCGCGGGCGTGCTCCGGGAAGCACCCGTCGTAGCAGACGCCCAGCCCGAGCCGCCAGCCGTCCAGATGCAGCGTCGCGCCCCGGGAACCCGGCACGAAGAGCGCCTTCTCCTCCGGTCCGCACAGGAAGTTCTTCTCGTACGCCACCCGGATCCGCCCGGAGCCGTCGGCCACCACGACGGCGCACGTACGCCGGTCCTGCTCGTCGCGTACCGCTGCCCCTAGCAGAATGACGATCTGCCGGTCGCGCGCGACGGCCCGGACGGGATCGAGTCTCGCGTCCGCCACCTGACCGCCCACGGCCGCGACGTCGGTGGCCAGATCTTCCAAGGCCGGCGGATGGTACGCGGGCAGGAAAAGCTCGGGCAGTACGCACAGCCGGGCGCCCTGGTCGGCGGCCTGCGCTGCCAGCTCGGCGCCGGCCTTCGCGTTGGCCGCGACGTCGCCGGGGACCGACGGCGCCTGGACGGCGGCGACGGTGAGCGGGGTCAACGGGGTCACCATGGGGGTCACCTTAGCCCGCCCCGCCTGGCCGCCTGCCTCGCTGGGATGCCGCGCGCAGCAAGCCGTACGTACGGATTGCGAAGACTTGGTTGACCTGGGAGGATCGTAGTGTGCCGAGGGTGAGTCAGGATCAGCTGGAAGCCCGGCGGGAGGAGATCCTCACCGCCGCCCGTGCCTGTTTCGCGCGCTACGGCTACGAAGGCGCCACCGTCCGGCGACTCGAAGAGGCGACCGGGCTGTCCCGGGGCGCGATCTTCCACCACTTCCGCGACAAGGACTCGCTGTTCCTCGCGGTCGCCGAGGACGACGCCGCCGAAATGGTGGAAACGGTCGCCCGCAACGGACTCGTCCAGGTCATGCGCGACCTGCTGACCCGCGCCACCGACCCCGACGCGGCCGGCTGGCTGGGCACGCAGCTGGAAGTGTCCCGCCGCGTCCGCACCGACCCCGGCTTCGCCGAACGCTGGGTCCAGCGCACCAGCGCGATCGAAAGCGCCACCGCCGAACGACTCAAGCGCCAACGCGACGCCGGAGTGCTACGTGACGACGTGCCGCTGGACGCGCTCATGCGGTTCCTCGAACTGGCCTACGACGGGCTCGTGCTGCACCTGGCGATGGGACGGCCCGCCGGTGACCTCGGACCGGTCCTCGACCTCGTCGAAGAAACCGTCCGCAAACGCTGACCCCCCCGCCGCTCGCCGCTCGCCGCTCGCCGCGCCCCGCTCGCCCCGCCGCCGCTCGTCGCGCTCGTCGCGCTCGCCGCGCTCGCCGCGCTCGCCCCGTTGATCATGGAGTTAACTGTGGCGTCGACGGCGTGTCGAGGGGGTAAGCAACCTGATCAACTCCGCAAGCGAGTGGTCAGTCGAGCATCCAGTTCTGGAGGTGCTGGCCGACCGGCGTCATGATCAGCACCACCATGCCCGCGCAGAGCGCGGTGGTCGCGGCGAGCGCCCACGCGAGCCGGCGCTGACGGCGTACGCCCGGCTGGACGAGCGTCCAGAGCCCGGCCGGCACCAGCGCGGCGGCGAGGATGTGGCCCACCAGTGCCGACAGCACGACCATCGGGTACGCCGACCACAGCAGCGCCGGCCAGTAGTCCTTGGGATCGTGCTCCGGGCCGAGCGAATCCGGCCAGCCTGCCGTTGCGCTGACGACGAGATAGAAGCCGCAGGCTCCGAGGTAGAAGACCGCGACCAAGGCGGACTGGATGACCAGGAGCACCACGACGCCGCGCGACGGTGTCGGGGCGAGGGAGACCTGTGCGGTCGACATCCCGGGAGTGTAGGGCGTCACGCGGAAAATCGGTTGACACCTGTCCGCCCCCGCCGCCTACACTGGTCGGCGTTGATCATGGCTGCCACCACAGCCCGTCTTGCGTCGGCGTGGTGTGCGAGTGAGAGGAGGGGAGCCAGATGGCTGTCTTTGCCCTGCCCTGTGCCGTTTCCCTTTCCTCTTCGCTCAAGGAGCCGCTGAAGTGCGCAAACAGCGCAAGTTCGACGACGACGACTTCTCGCTGACCGATACCGACACCTTCGAGAAGTTCCTCGATCACGATCCCGAATGGGATGAGAATCCGGACGGCCCGGAGACCGGCGACCGCTGGTCCACCTGGGACCTGTCCTCCCCCACCGAGCGCGGCCCGCTGCCGCATCCCGAGTGGGTGGTCACTGAGCTCGCCGCGGTCGACACCGAGCGCGGCATGCTCAAGACCGGCAAGGAAGCCGACGTCTTCCTGATCCGGCGGGAGGTGCCCGAGACCGGTTACGGCACGCTGATGGCGGCCAAGCGGTACCGGGACAGCGACCACCGGATGTTCCACCGGGACGCCGGATATCTGGAGGGCCGGCGGACCCGGGACAGCCGGGTCAACCGGGCCGTCGCCGCCCGCACCGCCTTCGGCAAGGAGGCGATCGCCGGGCAGTGGGCGTACGCCGAGTTCGGGGCGCTGTGCAAGCTCTGGGAGACCGCCCAGTCGTTGGACGTGACCCCGTTCACGCCTTATCCGGTGCAGATCCTCGGCACCGAGATCCTCATGGAGTTCATCGGTACGCCCGACGGGGTGGCCGCGCCACGGCTGGCCGCGGTCCGGCCGGAGGACGCGAATCTGACCGATCTGTGGGAGCAGCTGCTGATCGGGCTGCGTGTCCTGGCCCGCAGCGGGTACGCCCACGGCGACCTGTCGCCGTACAACATCCTCGTCCACGAGGGACGGCTGGTCGTCATCGATCTGCCGCAGATCGTGGACGTGGTGGCCAACCCGCACGGGCGGCGGTTCCTGACTCGGGACGTGCACAACGTGCTGACCTGGTTCCGTTCCCGGGGACTGTCCGGTGTGGATGAGACCGAGGTCGTGCAGTTCCTGTGCGACGAGGCGGGGATCCGCTGAACCCGCCCTCGGCGCGGTCCGGCGGCCGGGCAGTTCCTATGGCCGTGCGGCCTCCACGGCCGCGCGGCCCCCATCGACCGGCGGGCCACCGCCCGTGCGGCACCGTGCGATATCCGGGATGACGCTGTCCTCCGCGTGCGGGCGCAGCGTCATCCTGGGTCCGGCGGTACTCGGGCGAGTGCTCAGGCGGCGGCCGGGCTCGCGGGCAGGCCCGTCGTCAGCGGCGAGTCGATCGGCGACGCGGTGAACTGCGTCCGATAGAGGTCGCCGTACAGCCCGCCCGCGGCGACCAGTTCCTCGTGGGTGCCCCGTTCGACGATCTTGCCGTCGTCGAGCACCAGGATCTGGTCGGCTTCCCGGACCGTCGACAGCCGGTGCGCGATGACGAGCGCCGTACGCCCGGCGAGTGCGACCGACAGCGCTCGCTGCACCGCCGCCTCGCTCTCGGAGTCCAGGTGTGCCGTGGCCTCGTCGAGGATGACGATGGACGGGGCCTTCAGCAGCAGCCGGGCGATCGCGATGCGCTGCTTCTCGCCGCCGGAGAACCGGTAGCCGCGCTCGCCGACGACCGTCTCCAGTCCATCGGGCAACGCCCGGACCAGCTCCTCGACCTGGGCTCCGCGCAGCGCCGCCCAGATCTCGTCGTCTGTCGCGTCGGGCTTGGCATAGCGCAGGTTCGCCGCGATCGTCTCGTGGAACAGGTGGGCGTCCTGCGTGACGACGCCGATCGTGTCGCGCAGCGAGGCGAGGGAGGCGTCGCGGACGTCGACCCCGCCGACCGCCACCGAGCCCTCGGTCACGTCGTAGACCCGGCTGACGAGCATCGACGTGGTGGACTTGCCGGCGCCGGACGGGCCGACGAGGGCCACCATCTGGCCCGGCTCGACGGTGAAGGAGACCCCGCGCAGCACCGGCTCGGTCTGCTTGCGGTCCAGCGTCGCGACGTCCTCCAGGGAGGCCAGGGAGACCTCGGCCGCGGTGGGATAGCGGAACCAGACGTCGCGGAAGTCGACCCGGCTCGAGCCCTTCGGAATCTCGACCGCGTCCGGCTTCTCCGCGATGGCCGGCGGCAGGTCCAGGATCTCGAAGACCCGGTCGAAGCTGACCATGGCGCTCATGACGTCCACGCGTACGTTGGACAGCTCGGTCAGCGGGCCGTAGAGGCGGGTCAGCAGCAACGCCAGGGCGACCACGGTGCCGGCCGAGATCGTCTGGTTGACGGCGAACCAGCCGCCCAGACCGTAGACGAGCGCCTGGGCCAGCGAGGCGACCAGCATCATCGCGACGAAGAAGGCCCGGCCGTACATCGCCGAGGTGATGCCGATGTCGCGTACGCGGGCGGCCTTGTCGCCGAACCGCTCCGACTCCGACTCGGGTCGCCCGAACAGCTTCACCAGCAACGCCCCCGCGACACCGAAGCGCTCGGTCATCGTCGCGTTCATGGTCGCGTTGAGTTCGTAGGACTCCTTGGTGATGGCGGCCAGCCGGCGTCCGACCCGGCGAGCGGGCAGGATGAAGACCGGCAGCAACACCAGCGACAGGGCGGTGATCTGCCAGTTGAGGCTCAGCATCACGCCGGCCGTCAGAGCCAGCTGGATGACGTTGCTGACCACGCCGGACAGCGTCGAGGTGAATGCCCGCTGGGCGCCCAGGACGTCGTTGTTGAGCCGGGAGACGAGCGCGCCGGTCTGCGTACGCGTGAAGAACTGCAGCGGCATCCGCTGGACATGGTCGTAGACCTCGCTGCGCAGCCGGTAGATGATGCCCTCGCCGATGCGGGCGGAGTACCACCGCTGGGCGAGGGAGAGGCCGGCGCTGGCGATGGCGAGCCCGGCGATGATGATCGCCAGCCGGATGACGGTGGCGCCGGCCGAGGCCTTGTTGCTGGTGATGGCGTTGACGACGTCACCGGCGAGGACCGGGGTCGCCACCCCGATCGCGGCGGACACCACCACGGTGATGAGGAAGATGGTGATGTCGCGCCGGTATGGCCGGGCGAAGCGCATGACGCGCTTGAACGTGCCGCTGGTCAGCTTGTGCTGCTTGACCGCGTCCTCCTCGCGGAGGGCACGCATCATGCCCCAGCCCCCGCCGCCCCCGCCCATCATCGACATGTGTCGCCCTCCCAGGAAGATCCTGAAAGGCAAACCTACAAGGCGAGGCTGACATTCCCGCCCGGGCGCATGGGTGGCGCTACTCGCCCAGCCCGGCGATCTCCCGAATGCGGCGTACCTGAGCCTGCCGTTCGGCGAGCGCCTGTTCGGCGTACGACCGGTGGGAAGCGCCCGCGATCAGCGCCTTTATCTCGATGAGGGCGTTGCGATCGGCCGCGAGCAGCGCGGCCGCCAGATCCCGGGCAGCCTGGTCCAGCTCTGTTCGCGGTACGCGAACAGTGGCCAGCCCGATCCGCTCGGCCTCCTCCGCGCCGACCGTACGCCCGGTCGCGCAGAGTTCGAGGGCGCGCGAGTAGCCGACGAGGTCGACGAGGCGCTTGGTGCCCGTCAAATCGGGCACCAAGCCCAAGGTCACTTCTTTCATGGCGAACCGGGCGTCGTCGGCGACGACCCGGAAGTCGCAGGCCAGCGCGAGCTGGAAACCGGCTCCGATGGCATGGCCCTGCACCGCGGCGATGGTCACGATGTCGGTGCGGCGCAACCAGGAGAACGCCTCCTGGAAGCGCCCGATCCGGACTTCGGCCTCGTCGGGGGGCACCGCGGCGAGCTCACCCAGGTTGGCCTGGGCATGGGCAAGGTCTAATCCGGCCGAGAAGGCCCGCCCCTCGCCGCGGAGCACCACCACTCTGACGTCGGCGCGCAGCGCCGAACCGATGTCGCGCAGGCTTTCCCACGTCGCCGTGGTCTGCGCATTCAGAACTTCGGGACGATCAAGCGTGATCGTCGCGATCGGACCGTCAGCCTCCATCCGTACACCGGCCGGCGGGGTGTCGCCGGCCGGGTGCACGTCCTGTGGCGATCGCGAGGTCATGCCTGCAGATCGTATCCGCTTGTCCGGGGGAAAAGGCGGTCAGGCCTTCTTGCGGCGACGGGCGCCGCCCCGCTGACGCAGCTGGACGCCCGCCTCGGTGAGCACCCGGTGAATGAACCCGTAGGAACGGCCCGTCGACGAGGCCAGAGCGCGGATGCTCTCCCCGGAGGTGTACCGCTTGACGAGGTCCTTCGCCAGGGTCTGCCGCTCGGTCCCGACGATCCGGCGACCCTTCTCTGTGGTGGTAGCTGTGCCGGTGGCTGCCATCGTGAATCCCTCACGTCCGAAAGATGGTGCGGTTACGCGGTCTCATCTATTAGACCGCCTGGAACGATCATGCGCTAGATATCAACTACACGCCAACCGACACGCACGCCACTGTCGGCTACCCGATAGCCTGATCCGCCGTGGTGACCGATGACCTCGCAGGCGCGCGCAGACGTGAACGTGACGACCTTTTCACCTGGTTGGCGCTGGTCACGGTGGGTACCGCCGCGACCTGGCTAGCTGTTCGCGCCGGAGTCGCACTCGGTACCGCGAGCGCGCCATTTCTCGGCCGTTATCGAGTTGAGATCGGCCCGGCGACGGTGCTGGCACCACTGATTGCGCTTTCGGTCCTTACTTTTGCGCATCGCGGCTGGTTCCATTCCGCACGGTGGGGAATGCTCGTAATCGTTTCCTATTGCGGATTGCTCCTCTGGTCGGTCGGTCTGGCCTACGTGGACGGTGCCGACGGATTCACCCGCGCACTGCTGAGTCCGGACAGTTACCTGACCGATGTCACCGCGATGGGTGATCACCCTTGGGAGTACTTGCGCGCTTACACCGCCACCGCCGCGGAGAAGTCGATCGCCAGCCGCGGGCACCCGCCGGGCCCGGTGATGCTGCTCTGGGCGTTGCAGCGGGCCGGGTTGACCGACCATCTGCTGCTCGGCCTGGCCGTCACGGCGTTGGGCGCGCTGGTGGCCCCGCTCGTGCTGTCCGCGGTCCGCGAGGTCTGCGGTGAGGCGGCGGCCCGCAGTTACGCCCCGCTGCTCCTGCTGGCCACCTGGGCGGTCTGGCTGGCGGTCTCGATCGACGCCCTGGTGGGCACGCTGGGCGCGGCGACGATCGCCGCCGGGGTTCGCGCCACGATCAGACACGGCACCCGCGCCCTGGCCTGGTCGCTCGTCTCCGGCATCGCGCTCGGCACGGCCGCGCTCTTCTCGTACGCCGCGGCGTGGCTGGGCCTGACGGTGGTATGCCTGAACTTCGCCCGTCGCCGGGCCGCCCTGAACTGGGCCGGCGGCCTGGGCGTGCTGCTGCCCGTGCTGGCTGCCTGGGCCGCCGGGTTCAACTGGCTGGACGGACTGCTCAGCGCCCACAACGACTTCGCCGTCCGCGTCGAACCGGCCCGGCCCGCCCTGCCCTGGGCGGCGATCAGCCTCGTTGCCCTTCTGCTGGCCGCAGGACCCGCTTTGGTGCCCGGCATACGCAAACTGCGGAACACGCCCGGATGGCCGTTCCTGGCGGGCGCAGGGGCCGCCGTGGTCTTCTCGGTGGCCGCCGGATTGGCCCGGGGCGGCATCGAGCACGCGTGGCTGGCGTACTTCCCCTGGCTGACGGTCGCCGCGGTGGCGCCGGAGCAGCGCGGCGGGCCGATCCCACCCCCGCCGCTGGTGCTGGCCGGGGTGGGGGCGCTCACCGCCGTCGTCGTGGAGGCGGTGCTGGCGACGCCGTGGTGATTCCGGCAATGACCTGTCAGGCGAGCTCGACGAGCTCCAGCAGGTCGTCGCTCCAGGCGTCCTCGACGCCGTCGGGCAGCAGGATCGCCCGGTCCGGCTTGAGCGCCGTCACCGCGCCGGGGTCGTGCGTCACCAGCACGATCGCGCCCGGGTAGCGGGCGATCGCGTCGAGCACCTGCTCCCGGCTGACCGGGTCGAGGTTGTTCGTCGGCTCGTCGAGCAGCAGCACGTTCGCCCCGGAGCAGACCAGGGTGGCCAGCGCCAGCCGGGTCTTCTCGCCGCCGGACAGCACGCCCGCGGGCTTGTCGACGTCGTCCCCGCTGAACAGAAACGCGCCGAGGATCCGCCGCAGGTCCGTGTCCGTCTGGTCGGGCGCGGCCGACCGCATGTGGTCCAGGATCGTGCGCTGGACGTCGAGCTGCTCGTGCTCCTGGGCGTAGTAACCGATGCGCAGCCCGTGCCCGGCCAGCACCTCGCCGGTATCGGGCGACAGTACGCCGGCCAGCATGCGCAGCAGCGTGGTCTTCCCCGCGCCGTTGAGCCCGAGGATGGCGACCCGGGAGCCCTTGTCGACGGCGACGTCCACGCCGGTGAAGATCTCCAGCGACCCGTACGCCTTCGACAGCCCGGACGCCGTCAGCGGCGTCTTCCCGCACGGCTCCGGAGTCGGGAACCGCACCTTGGCGACCTTGTCGGCGGATCGCACCTCTTCGAGCCCGCCGATCAGCTTCTCGGCGCGCTTGGCCATGTTCTGCGCGGCGACCGTCTTGGTGGCCTTGGCCCGCAGCTTGTCGGCCTGTGCCATGAGGGCGCCGGCCTTCTTCTCGGCGTTGGCGCGCTCCCGCTGCCGCCGCCGCTCGTCGGTCTGCCGCTGCTCCAGGTACTTCTTCCAGCCGACGTTGTAGACGTCGACGGTCGCCCGGTTGGCGTCGAGGAACCAGACCTTGTTCACGACCGCCTCCAGCATCGAGGCGTCGTGCGAGATGACCACGAGACCGCCCTTGTGCCCGGCGAGGAAGCCGCGCAGCCAGGTGATCGAGTCGGCGTCGAGGTGGTTGGTCGGCTCGTCGAGGAGCAGGATGCCGCCGCCGGGCTGACCCAGGTCGCGGAACAGGATGCGGGCCAGCTCGATCCGGCGCCGCTGACCGCCGGAGAGCGTACCGATGGTCTGGGCCAGCACTCGGTCGGGCAGACCCAGGTTGGCGCAGATCCGGGCGGCCTCGGCCTCGGCCGCGTACCCGCCGAGCGCGGCGAACTGGTCCTCCAGCGCTCCGTAACGGCGGACGGCGCGGTCGTCGCCGTCGGCCATCAGCAGCTCGAGTTCCTTCATCTCCCGCAGCAGCGCGTCGAGCCCACGGGCCGACAGCACCCGGTCGCGCGCGGTGACTTCAAGATCCCCCGTACGCGGATCCTGCGGGAGGTAGCCGACGGGTCCCCGGCTCTCCAGCTTCCCGGCGTAAGGCTGGCCCTCGCCGGCGAGCACTTTCAGCGAGGTCGTCTTGCCCGCGCCGTTACGGCCGACCAGACCGATCCGGTCGCCGGGCTGAACTCGGAGGATCGCGTCGGAGAGCAGGATGCGGCTGCCGGCGCGCAGCTCGAGCCCGGTTGCGGTAATCATGGTGGCCCCGAGTCTACCGGGGGGCCCGAAGCGGTTTTCCAGCGCAGAGGCTGTGAAACCGCCCGCACATCGCTCGCAAACCGCGACAATAGGCGCATGTCGCTCAACGAGAACGCCGACCTCGACCCGAGTCAAGTCGAGGACATTCGCGGCTCCGGCGGTGGCGGCAGCGGGAGCGAGCCCCCCAGCGGCGGCTTCCCGGGCATGAACTTCCCCGGCTCATCGGGCGGCGGGGGCGGGGGCGGCGGTGGTCTCGGCGGCGGGGGCGCGGGCATGGCCGGCTGCCTGAGCGGCCTACTGCCGATGATCTTCCGCGGCGGCGGCCAGAACCAGGCGGGCCAGAGCGGGCAGGCCGGCCAGGGCGGCCGCAAGATGGGCAGGGGCGGGCTGCTGATCATCGTGCTCGTGGCGGTCGTCTGCATCGGCCTGTTCTGCTGCCTCGGCCGGGGCAACCTGTCCGGCCTCGGCGACCTCGGCGGACTCGGCGGTACCAATCCGAGCGCGAACAGCTCTTCGCTCGCCTCGACGTGCGCCAAGAGCAACCCGAACCGGTTCGACGACCCGGCCTGCCGAAACCTGGCGTACATCAACTCGATCCAGGCGTACTGGCAGAAGTCGTTGCCGCAGACCATGGGCAAGAACTACGAGATCGTGCCGACCCGGTTCTTCTCCGGCCAGGTCTCCACCGCCTGCGGAGCGGCCACGTCCGGCGTCGGCCCGTTCTACTGCCCCGGCGACAAACGCGTCTACATCGACCTCAGCTTCTACGACGAACTGGCCAACCGGTTCGGCGCGCCCGGCAACTTCGCGCAGGCCTACGTCCTCGCCCACGAATACGGCCACCACGTCCAGAACCTGCTCGGCACCGAAGCCCAGGTACGCCGCGCGCAGCAACGCGACCCGGCCAACGCCAACAAGTACTCCGTCGCCATGGAACTCCAGGCCGACTGCTACGCCGGGGTGTGGGCGAAGGCCGCGTCCGGGACGACCGACGCCAGCGGCGTACCGATCTTCAAGAGCCTCACCACGGCCGACCTCCAGGAGGCGCTGAACGCGGCCGCCGCGGTGGGCGACGACCGCATCCAGCAGCAGTCCGGCGGACAGATCAACGAGGCGGGCTTCACCCACGGCAGCTCAGCGCAGCGTCAGCAGTGGTTCACGCAGGGGTATCAGACCGGCGATCCCCAGCAGTGCAACACCTTCGGCTGAGCCGGCGGCCAGCCCCGGGCTGTCCCGCTACTCGCGGTCTGAGCGGCCGACTCCGGCCGTCGCCAGCTGCGCCTGCACGCCGGTCAGGATCCGCCCGGCGAACTCTTCGAACTGCGCGGTCATCCGGTCGCCCATGGCGGCCATCTGCTTCTCGAACTTGTCGTCCATGGCGGCGAACTTGTCGTCCATAGCGGCGAACTTGTCGTCCATCGCCGCGAACCGCTTGTCGAACTTGTCGTCCATCGCCGCGAACCGCTTGTCGACGGCCTCGAACCGCTTGTCGACCTTCTCGTTCAGGGCGTCGAGCCGTTCCTCGACCAGCTCGAGCCGACGCTCCGTCGCGGAGTTGACGATCTCCAGGCTCCGGAACCGGTGGTCGATCGCCGCGAAGCCGTGGTTCATCTCGGTCCGCAGCGCCTCCTGACCGGTCTCAAGCCGATCGATGCGCTTATCGACCACCGAGAGCTGCTCGCCCACGCCCTTCAGGCTCTTGTCGACCCGATCGAAGCGCTCGTTCACCTTGTCGAAGCTTGCATCGATGAGCTGGAGCACGCGCTCACCCTGCAGATGCCTGCTCAACACGAACTCCGCCACCGGCTTAAGGTACTCCACCCTCGGTGCGTCGAGTCCCGCTCGCCAGCCGTCCACGAGACCCCGCAGGTTCTCCTCGGCTTGCCTGTCCACATCGACCGACATTGGACTCCTCCCCCCAGCGAAGAACCCGCCCGTGCGGCGGGTTCTGACGGGCGTTGACGCTACGCCGATCGGACACGAGCGGACAATAGTTCTAGATAGGACATTTGAAATGCGGTAATCCAGCATCTGGTTGAAGATTCACCCCGGCACTCCGGGAATCACTCCCACGCATATGCTGGCGAGCGTGACACGAGCGGCAGACTGGGACGTGGCGGTCATCGGATCCGGGCCGGCGGGCCTCGCTGCGGCGATCACCGCCGCCCGTGGCGGCGCTCGCACCGTGGTCCTGGAACGCGCCACCCACCCGCGCTACAAGACGTGCGGCGGCGGGCTCGTCTCCACCTCACTCGGCGTCGCGTCCAGCTGGATCTCGGTCCCGGCTCGCGCACAGGTGCGCGCGTCGACCTTCACGCTGCGCGGGGGCCGCGAGTTCACCCGCGAAATGGACCAGCCATTGATCTCCATGGTGGTACGCGACGAGTTCGACCACGCGCTGCGGAAGGCGGCGCAGGAGTCGGGCGCGGTCATCCGGGAGCAGGCGTTGGTCCGATCGATCGGGCAGGACCCGGAACGGGCGGTCGCCCGGCTCGTCAGCGGCGAGACGGTGACCTCCCGGGTCATCATCGGCGCCGACGGCTCCGGCGGAGTCTCCGCGCGCCACGTCGGAGCGACGTTCTCCCAGGTCGACGTGGGGTTGGAGGTCGAACTTCCCGTCACCCGGGCCCGCGCCCGCGACTGGGAGGGCCGGATGCTGATCGACTGGGGCAAGCTGCCCGGGTCGTACGGCTGGGTCTTCCCGAAGGGGGATCGGCTCACGGTCGGAGTCATCGGGGACCGCAGCGACGGGTCCGGGCTCAAGGCGTACCTGTCGGATTTCGTGACGAGACTCGGGCTCGACGGGCTGGAGCCGATGCACGATTCGGGCCACCTGACCCGGTGCCGCGCCGACGACTCGCCGCTGGGGCTGGACCGGGTGCTGCTGACCGGCGACGCGGCCGGGCTGCTGGAGCCGTGGACACGCGAGGGCATCAGCTTCGCGCTGCGCTCGGGACGGCTGGCCGGGCAGGCCGCCGCCACCCACCGCAACCGGCCCGCGGAGCTGGTCGGGGCGTACGCGCGGATGGTGAGCGAGGACCTGCTGCCGGAGATGGCGGCCGGACGGCGGCTGCTGGCGGCGTTCCGCAAGCACCCGGCGCCCTTCCACACCGTGATGGCGACCAAGGCGGGCTGGCGCGCGTTCGCGGGGATGTGCCGGGGCGAGCTGACGTTCGCGGACGCGATGGAGCGCCGCTCGCTGCGCGCCGGGATGGCTCTGCTGAGCGCCATCTGACGGCGTCGGCACACGCGTCGGGCGCGTCGAGCTTGACCGTCCTGAAGGCCCGTTTTCTACCCTCTTCTGATGACCGTTGCGGGGCGTTGGATCGGTGACGTCGAGGGGACGCCGCTGGAGCTGCTCGTCCGGAGCAGCCTTCTCGGGGCGTGGGAGGTCCGGCTGACCGAGCCGGGTGGACGCCGGGCGATCCGGTGGTTCGACGACTCCGGGCAGGCGAGCGACTACGCCACCGGCGTGCTCTCGACGGGCGAATGGCGACCGGCGTCACAGTAGCGTTGACGCGGGCGTCAAGGTTTACCGTTGCCCCATGCGCATTGGTGAGCTGGCCGACCAGGCCGGGACGAGCGCCCGCACGCTGCGGTACTACGAGGAGCACGGGCTGCTCAGCGCCCGCCGGACCGCCAACGGCTATCGGGAGTACGGCGAGGACGATCTGCGCCTCGTCCAGGAGATCCGGTCGCTGCTGGAGATCGGGTTCTCGCTGGAGGAGACCCGGCCGTTCGTGGAGTGCCTCCGATCAGGACACGCGTCGGGCGGGCAGTGCCCGGGCTCGGTCGCGGTGCTCGGCCGCAAGCTCGCCGATCTGGATGCGAGCATCGGGCGGCTGGTCGAGATCCGCCGCCGGGTGAGCCTGGAACTGGAGGAGAACTCATGACCCTGTCTGTCACCGACGCCACTTTCGCCGACGAGGTGCTGGGGGCGTACGCACCCGTGCTGGTGGAGTTCTGGGCCGAGTGGTGCCCGCCGTGTCACAAGATGGCGCCGGTGCTCGACCAGCTCAGCGGCGAGTACGCCGACCGCGCCCAGGTGGCGAAGCTCAACGCGGACGAGAACCCGGCCACCGCTCGGGCGTACGGGATCATGGCGATGCCGACGTTCGCGCTGTTCTCCGGCGGCGAGGTCGTCTGGCAGGTGGTCGGCGCTCAGCCGGCGGGCCGGCTGCGGGCCAAGCTCGACGAGGCGATCAGCGCAGCCGCGTCCGGCGTACGCCGATAGGCTGCGCCGCCGGGGCCGACTGCTGCGCCGCGAGGCGCTCGGCGGCCTGCCGATCGAGGAAGGCGCGGGCCGCCGCGTCCTCCTCCTTCGGCTCGGAGAGCAGTGCGTAGAAGAGCAGCACGACGACCAGCACGACGAGGACGATGATCGGCAGCAGCATGGTGCCGGCGGTCGCCCCGTGCAGGTGCAGCGTCGGCTGGCTGGCGTTGACGCGTACGCCGGCCATGGCGGTGTAGTGCATGCCGCACACGGCGATGCCCATGACCAGGGCCGACGCGAAGGTGGTGCCGGGCTTGGAGACGACCAGGGTGAACCAGAGGGCCACGGTGGCGGCGACGACCGCGATGACCACGGAGGCGATGACGAGGTTGCGGCTGTGCGTGATCGAGCCGTCGACGCGCAGCGCCGCCATGCCGGTGTAGTGCATCGAGGCGACGCCGAGCCCGGTGAACAGCCCGCCGAACAGCACCCGGAGCACGTTGGGCTTGCCGAGGCCGACGATGAACAGTCCGATGCCGACGACCGCGACGGCGAGCACGGCGGACGCGACGGTGATCGGGATGTCGAAGCGCAGGGCGACGCCGTTCACGCCGAAGCCGAGCATCGCCATGAAGTGCATGGTCCAGATGCCGGTGCCGCCGATCGCCCAGGCCGCCAGCATCAGCCACCCGCCGCGACGCGCACCCGGATCGAGCCGGCGGGCGCGGGCGGTGCAGGTCAACCCGAGCAGCGAGCCGAGCACCGACACCGCGTACGCGAGGATCGGTGTGATCGGACCGTATGTGAAATGGTGAATCTCAGCCGACAAGACTCCGGCCATGCCTCCCCCTCGAACCGTGCCCCCCGGGCCCCGCATTGGCGGCTGTTTCACGCCGATGACAGGGGCCCGGGTCAAGGTAACAGAGCCGGAAGGGGTCTCCGCCTCAGCCGATCACCCGACTGAGGTATAGGCCAGTACGCCACGGTTGATGAGATCCATGGCCTGGCGGGCGGTCGTGCGTACGCCGTCGGGCGTGCCCTTGGCCTCACCGATCTGGCCGAGCAGATCGACCACCTGGCGGGCCCAGCGGACGAAGTCGCCGGCCGGCAGTTCACCCTCGAGGGCGTTCGCGCTGGCCAGCACCTTGGCGAGCGGTTCGCCCCGGGCCCACCGGTAGATCGGCCAGACGAAGCCGAGGTCGGGTTCCCTGGTCAGCGGCAGGCCGCGGTCGCGTTCCTCGCCGATGAGCCCGCCGTAGACGCGCAGGACGCCTTCGACCGCGTCGGTGACCGGGCCGCGTGGCAGCGAAGCCCGGTCCTCGGACTCGCGGCGGGCCTCGTAGACCACGACGGACACGGCGGCGGCGAGCTCGGCCGGGCCGAGCCCGTCGAAGACGCCGTCCCGCAGGGCCTCGGCGATGAGCAGGTCGGACTCCGTCCAGATGCGGGCCAGCATCCGCCCGGCGTCGGTGACTCCGCCACCGTCCAGCGCCGACACCCCGGGCACGAGGTAGCCACGGGCGGTGAGCAGGTCGCAGACCCGGTCGAAGGTACGCGCCAGCGATCCGGTCCGGCTGGCGACCTTGGCGCGCATCTGGTCGGTGTCGCGTTCGAGCCGATGCCGCCGCTCGGCCCAGCGGGCGTGGTCCTCCCGTTCGGGGCAGGCGTGGCAGGGGTGCTTGCGCATGAGGTGGCGCAGGCGCAGCAGCTCGTCGTCGTCGCCGGTGGGCGCCTTGGCCCGGCCGCCTCGCCGACCGGAGCCCCGCCCGCGTTCGAGCCCGAGGGCGGCCAGGCTCGCCGCGATGTCCCGGCGTTCCCCGGGATTGCGGTGGTTGACGTGCTTGGGCAGGCGTACGCGGCCGAGCACCTCGACGGCGACGCTGAACTCCCCGGCGGCCAGCCGGCCGGCCCAGCGGTCCTCGGTCACCACCAGCGGCCGGGGTTCGCCGAATCCGCCGACGCCGGCGTCGAGGATGACGGCCAGCCCGGCGCGACGGCCGGACGGCACCCGGATCACGTCGCCGGGCTTGAGCTGTTCCAGCGATCGCGCCACCTCGGACCGGCGGTGCTGCTGGGTCTGCTTGGCCAGGTGCCGTTCCCGGTCGGCGATCGCCACCCGTAGCGCGAAGTACTCCGCGAAGTCGCCCTTGTCGCAGCCGGCCTCGTGGGCGTACTGGTCCATCGTCTCGATGTTGCGCTGGACCTGCTTGGCGACGCCGACGACCGACCGGTCCGCCTGGAACTGGGCGAACGAGGCCTCCAGGAGGTCCCGCGCTCGGTCGGCGCCGACCGAGCCGACGAGGTTGACGGCCATGTTGTACGACGGCCGGAAGCTGGACCGCAGCGGATAGGTGCGGGTCGAGGCCAGCCCGGCGACGTGCCGGGGGTCGACGTCCGGTCCCCAGACGACGACGGCGTGGCCCTCGACGTCGATGCCGCGCCGCCCGGCCCGGCCGGTGAGCTGGGTGTACTCCCCCGGGGTCAGGTCGACGTGGGCTTCGCCGTTGTACTTGACCAGCCGTTCGAGGACGACGCAGCGGGCCGGCATGTTGATGCCGAGGGCCAGCGTCTCGGTCGCGAAGACCGCCTTGACCAGACCTCGGACGAACAGCTCTTCGACGATCTCCTTGAACAGCGGCAGCAGCCCGGCATGGTGGGCGGCGAGGCCGCGTTCGAGGCCGTCGAGCCATTCCCAGTAGCCGAGGGCGTTCAGGTCCTCGTTGGGCACGCTGCTCATCCGGCGTTCGACGATCGCGCGGATCTCGGCGCGCTCGTCCGGGCTGGTGAGCCGCAGCCCGGCCTGGAGGCACTGCTGGACGGCGGCGTCACAGCCGGCGCGGCTGAAGATGAACACGATCGCGGGGAGCAGGCCCTCGCGGTCGAGGCGTTCGATGATCTCCGGGCGGTAGATCATCGCCTTGCGGCCCCGGCCGCCGCGCCCCCGGCCGCGGATGTCGCCCATCTCCAGGCGGCGGCTGACCTCGCGGGTGTAGCGCAGCAGTTCCGGGTGCACCTCGTGGGACCGGGCCGCCTCGGCGTCGTGGAACAGGTCGAACATCCGCTTGCCGACCAGCATGTGCTGCCACAGCGGGACCGGGCGGTGTTCGCTGACGACGACTTCGGTCTGGCCGCGTACGGTGACGAGCCAGTCCGCGAACTCCTCGGCGTTGGACACCGTCGCCGACAGCGACACCAGGTTCACCGAGTCGGGCAGGTGGATGATGACCTCTTCCCAGACCGCGCCGCGGAACCGGTCGGCCAGGTAGTGCACCTCATCCATGACCACATAGGACAAACCGTGGAGGGACTGCGAACCGGCGTACAGCATGTTGCGCAGCACCTCGGTGGTCATCACGACCACCGGAGCGTCGCCGTTGATCGCGTTGTCCCCGGTGAGCAGGCCGACCTTGGCCGCGCCGTGCACCTGCACCAGATCGTGGTACTTCTGGTTGGACAGCGCCTTGATCGGCGTGGTGTAGAAGCACTTGCGGCCCTCGCGGAGGGCCAGGTGCACGGCGAACTCGCCGACGACCGTCTTCCCCGCGCCGGTGGGCGCGCAGACGAGCACGCCCGAGCCAGCTTCCAGGGCCGCGCAGGCGCGCTGCTGGAAGTCGTCGAGCTGGAATTCCAGACCGGCGATGAACTCGGTCAGCCGGGGCGTCTCGGCCCGGCGCTTGGCGGCCGCGTACTGCTCCGCGGGGCTGGTCATCTCGGACTCCTCACCCAGGCGGGCCTATGGGAACTCCGGGGCCTCCGCGAGGAGGGGCGGCGCAACATACCGCCGAGCCTAGTTGCTGGGGTCCTCAACCTGCATGTAGGTATGGTGCTGGCGTGCCCAACCGAATGCTCCCGGGAGTGCCCGATCGCCTGCTCGACGCCGTGATCTTCGACTTCCACGGGACGCTCGCCACGACACAGCCTCCGGTGACCTGGGTGGGAGCGGCCCTGGTCCAGCTCGGGGTGGCGCTGGACCCCGGCCGGCTGACCGTCCTCGCCGACCGGTACGCCACCGCCGGCGGCCTGCCCGGCGTGGCGCAGCGGACCGCCCGGATTCCCATCCACCTCGCCGAGGTCTGGTCGGATCGCGATTTCTCCGCGTACGCCCACCGCGCGGCGTACATCGGGCTGTGCGAGACGGTCGACGCCGGGGTGGACGGACTCGCCGAGGCGATCTACGAACGGGTGCTGACCCCGGAAGGCTGGGTCGTGTACCCCGACGCCGTCCCGACGATCAAGGCGCTGCGCGAGGCCGGGGTGTCGGTCGGGGTGCTGTCCAACATCGGCTTCGACATCCGGCCGCATCTGACCGCCTGGGGCCTGGGCGACCTGCCGGTGACGCTGTCCTACGAGGTCGGCCTGATCAAACCCGATCCGAAGATCTTCCTGCGGGCGTGCGCCGCGCTCGGGGCCGAGCCGGAACGGGCGCTGATGGTCGGCGACACCCCGGCCGACGCCGGAGCCGTGCACGCCGGCCTGCGCGCACTCGTCCTGCCGCCGGCCGAACCGGGTCAGGCCAACGGCCTGAGCGCGGCCCTGAACCTGGCAGTCCCGTGCTGAATCCCACCAAAACGGGCAGGCCATAAATCGCTCATACCCATACCGTCAGCCGAGCACGCGGAGCGCTCCGGGCACGGCGGTGAAGGTGATCGGCAGGGGCAGCGACTGCTCCCCGTCGGCGTAGCTGGTGATCCCGTCGCACTCGACCGTCATGACGCGGCCGCGCAGCTGGCGAACCGCCGGATGGGTGACGTGCGTTCCCGCGTACACCTGGGGTTTGATCCGCATGAGCGTGAACCGCGAGACCGGACCGGCCAGGACCAGATCAAGCAGCCCGTCGGTCGGGTCCGCGGCCGGGCAGATCCGCATGCCGCCGCCGTACCGCGCGGTATTGCCGACCGCGACCAGCACGGCGTCCAGTTCCTCGGAGACGCCGTCGACGGTGATCCGGTAGCGGCGCGGCCGCATGCGAGCCAGCTCCAGCACGATCGCCACGTCGTAGCGGCGCGGACCGCGCGGGAACCGCATCCGGTTGGCCAGCTCGTTGACCAGCGTGTCGAAGCCCAGCCCGGTGACCCCCGCGGACCAGCGCACGACACCGTCGCGCTCCAGCCGGGCAAGATCGAAGTCACGGGTCTGCCCGCTTCGCAGCGCGGCGGCGGCGCTTTCCAGAGCTGCCCGCGGGTCCGCCGGCACCCCCAGACACGCGGCGACATCGTTCCCGGTCCCAGCCGGCACGATGCCCAGCGGCACGCCCGTCCCGGCCACCGCCTGCACCGCGCGATGCAGCGTCCCGTCCCCGCCCACGCTGATCACAGCTCGTGCGCCGCCGGCGACCGCCGCCTGGCACGCGGCTTCCGCCTCCTCAGTGGTACGCACAGCGAGCACCTCGGCGTCGGCGCCCAGCACCCGCGCGACCTGATCACGCAGATGCGCATGGCGACCCCGACCCGCCGTCGGGTTCATCAGCACCGCCACCGACCCCATCACTCCGCCCTCTCCCACTACTCCCGCCCTCACCCCACCGCCACCCCGCCGCTTTCCGCCGCGGTCCCGCCCCCCACCCCCTCCACGGTGATCAAT
>NZ_JBFBAZ010000045.1:0-56647 GCF_040682475.1 Hamadaea sp. NPDC051192 | reverse complement strand
GGCGCTGGAGGCGCCGAGCCCGCGAGGAGCGAACGTCACCGCGAGGCGAGCAGCCGCCGCGGGTTGAACCGAAGGAGGAACTCGCGGAGCTGTCCCATCCGCTGAACGCCCCGGCTGAGCCCTTCCAGGAGTCCGATCCGCCACCGGGCCAGCACCGACGGCGGCATGAGCACGGCGAAGACGCGCGTACGCCGGTCGGAGGTGCTGGCGAGGTGCCGCCGGATGAGCCGTAGCGCGTCCGGCAGTGCCTGCGGGTCGAGCGGGTTGCGGGCGTACCGGGCGCGTTCTTCGGCGAGGGCGAGCCGTTGGGCTCCGTCGGCTGTCGCCTGGGGCAGTTCCTGCTCGGCGATGAGCCGCCGGGCCACCGCGCGCGGGGTTTCGGCGGCGTCGGCCGGCACCCGGAAGTCGACCAGGGTGTCGAGCAGTTCGTCCCAGGCGTCGTGGGCCAGGTTCCGGGCCCGGTCGGCGCCGGTGTCGGAGATGACCACCATCGTCCCGGTCGGGGTGACCTCCAGCGGGTCGCTGGGTACGCCGTCAGACCGGGATCTGCGGGTTCGCAGCATCCGGCGGCGTACGCCCGGCACGCTGAGCAGCAGCACCAGGGCCACTGCGCCGGCGAGCAGGTACCACGGCCACATCACGGTCTGTTCGATGGGCTGGCCGTCGGCGCCGAACTGCGCGTCCGGGTCGTTGGCCCCGAGACCCTTGTCGGGCAGGTCGTCCCCGGCGTCTCCGCCCGGTCCGGGGCTGAACGACGGGTTCGCCGACGGCCCGGTGGTCTGGTTGGGGTCGGGAGCCCACGCGGAGGCGACCGAGCCCGCGACGTAGGTGCTCGGCGTCGCGTCGAACGGCACCCAGCCGAAGCCCTGGAAGTAGACCTCGGTCCAGGCGTGCAGGTTGCGGTTGGTCAGCGTGAACGTGTACTGCCCGTTCGAGACGTGCACGTTGTTGCCCCGGGCGAAGCCGAACGCGACCCGCGCCGGGATGCCCGCCGTACGCACGAGCCAGGCCATCGCCGCGGCGTACTGCTCGCAGAAGCCCGTCTTGTTGTTCAGGAAGTCGACGATCTTCTGCCCGGACGTGCCGGTCGGCACTTCGAGGCTGTACTTGAAGCCGTTCTTGGAGGAGAAGTAGTCGTAGATCGCACGGACCTTCTCGTACGGCGTCTTCGCGCCCTTCGTCAGCTCGTCGACCTGCTTGCGGACCTCGGCCACCAGCGGCACCGCGGTGAACTGCCGCCGCATCGCGTTCTCGGCCGACAGCTCGGGCGCCTCGTTGAGCTCCTGCGGCGTGTAGGTCGAGCGGACGTAGTCGAAGTCGTAGGTACGCCCGCCGGACCGGGATCGCAGCGAGAAGACGACCTGCATGTTCTGGTCGTAGGACCAGTCCGAGCCGATCTTGCGGGTCTGCACCGGTTCGGCGTACACCGGCAGCAGCGGCATGTCGAACGTCTTGGACACCTCGACGTTGGCCGTGTACTTCTCCCGCGTCACGCCGAACGACGGCCGCTGGTACGGGTCGGGCAGCGGGTTGCCGATGCTCGTGCCGTTGGGCACCCGCGTGCCGAAGCCGCCCGCGCTCAGCTCGTCGGCCACCCCGAACCGAAGGTAGTAGGGGTTGGCGTCGGTCGTGGTGACCTTGACGAGGTCGATGACCTCCTTCTGGTTCAACCGGCCGCTGAGGTCGGCGAACAGGTTGGCCTGCAGGCCGCCCCGGCCGGAGCCGGTGCCGTTCCCGCCTTCGCCGTTCCCGCCGAACTGGTCGAAGAAGCTGGAGCTGAGCTGGGGGATGAGCAGCGGGATGACGATCGCGACGATCACGCTGACCACGCCGAGCCGCCGACCGGCCGAGGCCAGCGGGGACGGCTCCCACACGTCGACGTCGCGGCCCTCGCCGGTGAACCGCCGCCCGAATCGGCGTACGCGGTCCACATTGTCGCTGACCAGCAGCCACAGGTACGCGGCCGCGGCGAAGACGAACGGGACGACCGCGACCGAGTCGGGGTAGACCGCGATCGGCACGGCATAGATGGCCAGCATCGGCAGCCCGGTCAGGGCCGGCCGCCGCATCGCGACGGTGAGCAGGTCGTTGATGATCGCGACCAGCCCGATGCCGAACACCGTCAGGAACAGCAGCCCGTCCAGATCGGGCACCGGTACGCCGTTGTCCCGGATCTGGTCACCGGCGGTCGACAGCAGCGACGCGAAGTACTTGATCGTGTCCGGCGTCGGGATGATCCCGATCAGCGAGTGCCCGTTGGAGAACAGCAGGGTCAGGATCACGACCAGGGCGGCGAGCATGCCGAACCCCTGCGCGGCGGCTCGGCCACGCAGTGCGCGTACCCCTGCCGCCGTGGCGGCCACGACCCCGACGGCGAACGCCGACTCGATCAGCCAGGTCCACGTCTGGAAGATCCCCGCGAGCGGCGTGGCCGCGAGCAGGGTGGCCGCCGCGGCGACGAAGCCGAGGTGACGACGGTTGGTCACGAGAGCACCAGCCTTTCTGCGGTCATCGTCGGCCCGTCGTGGGCAGGGCGGTCTCGGCGAGCGCGGCGCGCCAGGCGAACCCGGCCGAACCGCGGCCGGCGTGCGGCCAGAGCGCGGCGAGCTTGGCCCCGTGCTCCGCGCCGACCACCCGCCAGCCGTTGTGCAGCAGGGCGAGCGCGGTGGCGGCCCGGTCGCGGTCGGCGGTCGCGCGGGCCTCGGGCGGCAGGTTGAGCCAGGTCGAGGCGTCGATCGCGAACGCGACACAGGTGGTGCCGCTGGCCCGCAACCCGGCGAGGATCTGCGTCTCCGCCTCGCCGAGCTGGCCCAGGATGGCGATGATCAGGCCGCCGTCGGACCGCCGCCGGGAGTGCTCGACCAGGGCGGCCAGCGTGCTCCGATTGCTGGTCTTGACCTCGGCCAGCCGGTCCATCAGGTGCGCCTCGCCGGCCGCGTCGTGCGCGTCGACGTCGATGTCGCCGTCGGAGACCAGCCTGATCCGGTAGCCGGCGTCGCGCAGGTGCATCGCGATGCTGGCGGCGGCGGACACGGCCCACTCGAAGCTCGCCGTCGGGCCCTCGCCCCGGTGGGCGACCGCCCGGGAGTCGATCAAGATCGTCGCCCGGCTCTCCCAGGGCTGTTCCTCGCGGCGGACCATCAGCTCGCCGACGCGCGCGGTCGAGCGCCAGTGCACCCGCCGCAGGTCGTCGCCGTGCCGGTATTCGCGGGTCGCCGCGTCGTCCTCGCCGTGCACCGACACCGAGCGCGCCCGGGAGTCGCCCGACCCCGCGAACTCGCCCGCGAGGCGTACCGAGGGAAGCGGCACGACCTGCGGGATCACCACCAGGTGGTCGGTACTCGGGAAGGACCGGGTCAGCTCGCACAGCCCGAACGGGTCGGTCATGCGGATCGCGAGCGGACCCACCTCGTACCGGCCGCGGGCGTCGGCCCGGACCGTGTAGGCGACCGAACTCGCCTGGCCCGCGCCGAGCCGTTCCAGCACCAGCCGCGGCCGGCTGCCCAGCGCGTACGGGAGGCGGTCCTCCAGCAGCAGCGTCCCGGTGGGCAGCCGGGACATGTTCGCCAGCCGGAGCACGACGCGGGAGCTGGAGCCGACCGGCACCCGGTGCGGCTCCAGGGTCCGCGTGCAGGACAGCTTGTATCGCGACCGGCCCACATAGGCCGCCGCCAGCAAGGGCAGCACGGCCAGCAGGGCCGCCACGCGCATGAGGTCCCGCTCGCCGAGGATCAGGGACGCGAGCGCGGCAGCGGCGGCCGCGGCGAAGAACGCTCGCCCCCGGGTGGTCAGGCCGCTCAGCGCCTCGCGCACGGCGTCATCGCCTCCGCTCGAAAGCCTGCGTGCCCTGCCGCCGCTCGCTCGGCACCGGCAGGCGGTGCACCAGATCCGAGACGATGGCATCAGTGGTACGCCGAGAGAGCTGAGCGTCGGCGGTCGGGATGATCCGGTGCGCCAGGACGGGCACCGCGAGCGCCTGAAGGTCGTCCGGCAGGACGTAGTCGCGGCCGTCCAGGGCGGCGATCGCCTTCGCCGTCCGCAGCAGCTGCAGCGTGGCCCGCGGCGAAGCGCCCAGCCGCAGGTCGCCCGACTCACGGGTGGCCGTCACCAGGGAGATCGCGTAGCTCTTCACGGCGTCGGAGACGTGCACCGCGCGTACCGTGGCGATCATCTCGCGGACACGGGCCGCGTCGGAGACCGCGACCAGGTTCTCCAGCGGGTCCTGGGCCGAGTGCACGTCGAGCATCGCCAGCTCGGCGTTGGCGTCGGGGTAACCCATGGCGATCCGGGCGGTGAACCGGTCGCGCTGCGCCTCGGGCAGCGGATAGGTCCCCTCCATCTCGATCGGGTTCTGGGTGGCGATGACCATGAACGGCGTCTGGAGCGGGTAGGTGACGCCGTCGACGGTGACCTGCCGCTCCTCCATGCACTCGAGGAGCGCGGACTGGGTCTTCGGCGAGGCCCGGTTGATCTCGTCGCCGACCACCAGGTTGGCGAAGACCGCGCCGGGCTTGAACTCGAAGTCGTGGTTCTCCTGGTTGTAGACGTTCACGCCGGTGACGTCGCTGGGGAGCAGGTCGGGGGTGAACTGGATGCGCCGCACGGAACAGTCGATCGACCGCGCGAGCGCCTTGGCGAGCTTCGTCTTGCCGACGCCGGGGACGTCCTCGATCAGCAGGTGGCCCTCCGCGAGCAGCACGGCGAGCGCCAGCCGGACGGTGGCCGTCTTGCCCTCGATGACCTGCTCGATGTTGGCGACGATGGCTTCCGCCGCCGACTGGAACTCCTCGGCCGGCAGAGCTGGGTTGAGCTCCTCGCGGCCGTCCCACGACCCAGGCGTCAGGGGGTTACGGGTGGTCAACGGGCCTCCTCAAGATCGTGACCTCCGGTGCGTCTGTTAGACGCCCTAGCCCCGCCCGTGGGTTGCAGGCCCGCCGTCGGCGAGGCGGCTCTCAGTGTGGGAGAAGTCTCCCCGAGTTACTTGCTCCCGGCAACAATCCGCGCTACCCGTTCGACGCTACCTCTTGCGCAGCGGTACACTGCGGTGCATGGGCCGGACTTTCGAGCTCCTTAGCGAGCCGTGCTGACGCCACTTCGAGCGTGAGCACGGCGACCCCTCCTGCGCGAGGGGCTTTTTTGTGTCTAAGTGTGCCCGGAAGCCGATAGACAGAGGTGAAGACGATGAGCGAGGCGGACACCCCCGCGTTCCGCTACACGGCGGCGCTGGCGAACCAGATCGAGAAGCGCTGGCAGGACTATTGGGCGGCGAACGGCACGTTCCACTCGCCGAACCCGGTCGGCCCGCTCGCCGATCCCGCCCACCCCCGCTCCGGCGCCGACAAGAAGTTCGTGCTGGACATGTTCCCGTACCCGTCCGGGGCGGGCCTGCATGTCGGGCACCCGCTGGGCTTCATCGGCACCGACGTCTTCGCCCGGTTCAACCGCATGGCCGGGTTCAACGTGCTGCACACGATGGGCTTCGACGCCTTCGGCCTGCCCGCCGAGCAGTACGCCGTGCAGACCGGCACGCACCCCCGGGTGACCACCGAGCAGAACGTCGAGCGCTACCGCGCGCAGCTGCGGATGCTGGGCCTGGGGCACGACGACCGGCGCAGCGTAGCCACCACCGATGTGGCCTTCTATCGCTGGACCCAGTGGATCTTCCGGCAGGTCTTCAACGCCTGGTACGACGAGGAAGCCGGCAAGGCGCGCCCGATCGAGGAGCTGGAAGCCGCGTACGCCGCGGGCGAGCGCCCGACGCCGGACGGCCGCGCCTGGTCGGAGCTGTCCGTCCACGAGCGCCGGGCGGTGCTGAACCGGTCGCGGCTGGCGTACGCGTCGAACGCGCCGGTGAACTGGTGCCCCGGGCTGGGCACGGTGCTGGCGAACGAGGAGGTCACCGCCGACGGTCGCAGCGAGCGCGGCAACTTCCCGGTCTTCAAGGCCAACCTGAAGCAGTGGATGATGCGGATCACCGCGTACGGGGACCGGCTGATCGACGATCTGGACACGCTGAACTGGCCGGAGCCGATCAAGCTGATGCAGCGTAACTGGATCGGCCGCTCGACCGGCGCCCACGTCGACTTCGCGTCTGACGCTGGTGCGATCAAGGTGTTCACCACCCGTCCCGACACCCTGTTCGGGGCGACCTACATGGTCCTGGCCCCGGAGCACGAGCTGGTCGACGCGCTGGCCCCGGCGGAGTGGCCGGCGGGCACGAACCCGAAGTGGACCGGCGGGCACGCGACGCCGGCCGCGGCGGTGGCGGCGTACCGGGCGTTCGCGGCGGCGAAGACCGATGTGGAGCGGCAGGCGGACGCGAAGGAGAAGACGGGCGTCTTCACCGGGGCGTACGCGACGAACCCCGTCGACGGCCGCAGCGTCCCGGTCTTCATCGCCGACTACGTGCTGGCCGGTTACGGCACCGGCGCGATCATGGCGGTGCCCGGCCAGGACGAACGCGACTGGGCCTTCGCCGAGGTGTTCGAGCTGCCCATCATCCGCACCGTGCAGGCGCCGGAAGGCTGGACGGGCAAGGCGTACACCGGCGACGGCCCGGCGATCAACAGCGCCTCCGAGGTCAGCACCAGCCTGGACGGGCTGGGCGTCACCGAGGCCAAGGCGAAGATCATCGAGTGGCTGGAGGCCAACGGCCACGGCACCGGGGCCATCACCTACCGGCTGCGGGACTGGCTGTTCAGCCGCCAGCGCTACTGGGGCGAGCCGTTCCCGATCGTCTATGAGGTGCTGCCGGACGGCACGGTCAGCGAGGAGCCGATCGCGCTGCCCGAGTCCATGCTGCCGCTGGAGCTGCCCGAGATCGACGACTTCTCCCCGAAGCTGTTCGACCCCAACGACGCGAACACCTCGCCGGAGACGCCGCTGTCGCGTACGCGGGAATGGGTCGAGGTGGAGCTGGACCTGGGCGACGGCCCGAAGCGCTACGTACGCGAGACGAACACGATGCCGCAGTGGGCCGGCTCCTGCTGGTATCAGCTGCGCTACCTGGATCCCACCAACGACCAGGCGTTCGTCGACCCGGCGAACGAGGCGTACTGGGTGGGCCCGCAGCCGGGGCAGGAGTCCGGCGGCGTCGACCTGTACGTCGGCGGCGTCGAGCACGCCGTCCTGCACCTGCTGTACGCCCGGTTCTGGCACAAGGTGCTGTTCGACCTGGGCAAGGTGTCCTCGTTCGAGCCCTACCACCGGCTGTTCAACCAGGGCTACATCCAGGCGTACGCCTACACCGACGAGCGCGGCGTCTACGTCCCGGCCGAGGAGGTGACCGAGGAGTCCAGCGGCGTCTACGTCTGGCAGGGCGAGAAGGTCGACCGCGAGTACGGGAAGATGGGCAAGTCCCTGAAGAACGTCGTGACTCCGGACGAGATGTGCGCGCAGTACGGCGCGGACACCTTCCGGGTCTACGAGATGTCGATGGGGCCGCTGGAGGTGTCCCGTCCGTGGGAGACCCGGGCGGTCATCGGCGCGCAGCGGTTCCTGCAGCGGGTCTGGCGGGCGATCGTCGACGAGGAGACCGGTCAGGCCGCCGTCGTCGACGAGGCCGCCGACGAGGCGACCCAGCGGCTGCTGCACAAGACCATCGCGGGCGTCCGTGAGGACATGTCGGAGCTGCGGTTCAACACCGCGGTCGCGAAGCTGATCGAGCTGACCAACGGCATCACCCGGCTGGAGCGCACGCCGCGGGCCACCGCGGAGGCGCTGACGCTGATGGTCGCGCCGTTCGCCCCGCACATCGCCGAGGAGCTGTGGCGCAAGCTGGGTCACGACGACTCGCTGACCTACGCCGACTTCCCGCAGGCCGACCCGGCCCTGCTGGTCGAGGACCAGGTCACCTACCCGGTCCAGATCAACGGCAAGGTCCGCGGCCGGGTCGAGGTCGCGGCTTCCGCCGCGGAAGAAGTGGTACGCGCGGCGGCGCTGGACGCCGTCGCGGACTCGCTGGCGGGCAAGGAGCCGAGGAAGGTCATCGTCGTCCCGGGCCGGATGGTCAGCGTCGTCGTGTGACCTACGAGCGTTAGATGACAAGACTGTCATCGCAGGTGGCGGCCCGTCTACGTGAGGAGACGGGTCGTTCGCCGGCTATAGACGTACCCCGTGACAAAACTGGGGACATCGGTCGATGATCGCCTCCGGGCGGCGCGACGAAGCTGTGGCTCATGAAGCTATTGGCCACACGACGTCGCAAGATAACCGCCGCCATCGCGGCCGTCCTGCTCGTCGGGGCCGGCGGGGCGGCGGCCGCCGGTGAGAAGTTCTGGGAAGAGATCGGAGTGCTCGACGAACCCGGCGCGGGCACGCCGTTCCAGCCGCACGAGTTCGCCGAGATGATGGCGGGGGAGGCCGGCGAGAATCCGGCCGACGAGGCGTTCGAGGCGCTGACCATCGCGCAGCAGTTCGCCGACGCCCGCACCTCGCCGGGCATCGTCGCGCCGGGCGCTTACAGCGCGGCGTACGCGCAACTCACCTCGATGCCGAAGACGGCGGGGACGTGGAGCGAGGTGACCAATAAGGTCTACGACGCCGACGATCCCCGATATCGCGACTGGTACTCGAACTCCAGCGGCGGCGCGGGGAATGTGACGGGCCGGATCACCGGTCTCGTCGCCGACAACGCCGGGCACGTGTACGCCGCGGGCGCGGACGGCGGCGTCTGGCGCTCGTCCACGGGCGGTGGCCAGTGGACCCCGATCGCCGACCAGCTCCCGTCGCTGTCCAGCGGCACCCTGGTCCTGGCCGAGGACGGCTCGCTCTGGTACGGCACCGGTGAGGCGAACACCGGTGGGACGGCGTACGCCGGATCCGGGGTGTATCGCCTGGCGGATCCGGCGAGCGGCCAGTTCACCCCGGCCAGCCGGGTCGGCGGGACGGAGCTGGAGAGCAGCGTCATCTCGAAGCTGCGCTTCGCGGGCGGCACCGTGTGGGCGGCCACCAACCGCGGGGTCTACAGCCACTCCGCGACGACGGCGACCGGTGCCTGGACCCTCCAGTACGCCCCCAACCCGTCGTTCCTCCCGGGCGGAGCCGACGCGGGCAACGCGAACGCGGCGTACAAGAACATCGTGAACGACATCGCGCCGGACCCGAAGGACCCGAAGCACATCGTGGCCGCCATCGCCTGGCGGTCGGGGGACACCTACAACGGGTTCTACGAGACCGCCGACTACACACAGGGTTCGGCGAGCTGGCACAAGGTGAATCCGACCGGGGCGATCCCGGCGGACGACATCGGCCGGGTCACCTTCGCGTACGCCGCCGACGGTAGCGCCCTGTACGCGGTCAACCAGTCGCCCAAGCTGCTGAACAAGCTGGTCGGCACGGTCAACAGCTACCTCGACGGGGTCTACGTCTCGAACTCGGGCAACCCGGCCGGGCCGTGGTCGAAGATCGCGGAGTCGGAGAAGCTGGCGAACTCGGGCTCGGCGTTGAAGCAGTCGGTCGGCGGCAAGGGCTACGGCCCCGGCATCCAGTCCTGGTACAACCACTTCCTGCAGGTCGATCCGGCCGACCCCAAGCACGTGTGGCTGGGCCTGGAGGAGGTCTACGAGACCACCGACGCCGGGGCGACCTGGAAGACGATCGGCCCGTACTGGAACTTCTACTTCGGCTGCTGGGCGATCAGCGACAAGGATGACACCTGCCCGGACAGCACCCACCCGGACCAGCACTCCGTGGCGGTCGGCAGCTATCAGGGCAAGGCCTACGTCTACGTCGGCAACGACGGCGGCGTCTTCCGACGGCCGGTGAACGGCGCGGTCAACCGGGACGGGCACGCGACCGACTGGCAGAGCCTCAACGACGGGACCATCGACGCCTTGCAGTACTACTCGGTGTCCGTCGGCAAGGACGGCTCCGGCGTCGGGGTGGCGGGCGGCCTGCAGGACAACGGCGCGTCCATCCTGCGGCCCGGCGACACCGTGATGGGCTCGCACTTCGGCGGGGACGGCGGCGACTCGCTGGCCAACCCGCAGAACTTCTGCCAGCAGGTCCAGGAGTACACCAACCTGGCGATGCGCTCGACCGAGAACTGCGCGGTGAACCCCGGCGCGGACACGATCGACAAGGCGACCTCGTACGACATCCAGCCGTACACGAACCGGCCGGGCGACGAGCCGGCCCGCTTCATCGCCCCGTTCTCGCCCGACCCGGGCAACCCGAACGTCTGGGTGGCCGGCGGCCAGCACGTGTGGGTCAACGACATGGGCTTCGCCATCCGCAGCGGCAAGCAGTGGAAGAGCGTGTTCGACCTGGGGGCGGGGCACACCGCCACCTCGGTCGCGGTGGCCGGCGGGACGGCGTACGTGGGCTGGTGCGGGCCGTGCAACAACGCCGGGTTCACCCGTGGCGTCGCCACCGGCAAGATCGGCGACCCGACCAGCTGGCACCAGCTGGCCCTGCCGTCGACCGGCGTCGTGCCGAACCGGTTCGTGCAGGGCGTCGAGGTCGACCCGGCCGACGGCCAACACGTGTTCCTCGCGATGAACGGGTTCTCCCGGCGCTTCACCGAGGGACCGGGCGCGGGCCTCGGCCACGTCTTCGAGTCCCACAATGGCGGGGCCGACTGGACGGACGTCTCGGCGAACCTCCCGGACGTCCCGGCCAGCTCGATCAAGCTGCTGCCCGGTGGCGCGCTGGTGCTCACCACCGACCTCGCCACCTTCTACCGGCCGGGCGTCTCGGCGACCTGGCAGCGGCTCGGGTCCGGGCTGCCGCTGACCGTCGGGATGGACGTGGAGTACTCGACTGTGGACAACTCCGTCTACGTCGCCACCCACGGCCGGGGCATCTGGCGGTTCAGCCTGGGACAGCTGTGATCCCGACGGTGACCCTGGCCGGACTGGCCGGCCGGTGATTCCACCTGGTGAGGGCGGCTTCGCACCGCCGCCCTCACCAGGTCACGGCTGCAGGACGATCGAGTCGCCGTTGACCGTCACGTTCTTCGCCGGCAGCGCCATGGTGGCGGGTCCCTGTTTGACCGCGCCGTCGGTGATCGAGTATTGGCTGCCGTGGCAGGGGCAGTTGATGGTGCCGTTGGCCACCGTGCCGACCGTGCAGTGCATGTGGGTGCAGATGGCGCTGAATCCCTTGAACGAGCCTGCGGTCGGCTGCGTCACCACCACCTCCTGAGTCGCGAAGATCTTGCCGCCGCCGACCGGGATGTCCGCCGTCTTGCCCAGCGTGGTCGGGGCGGTCACCTCGGTCGTGGCCTGCGCCGTCGGCGTGGCGGTCGAACCGCCGCCGTCGCCGCTGCCACACGCGGCGGCCAATCCGGTCGCGGCGACCCCCGCGGCTCCGGCGATCCCGGACACGAAGGCCCGGCGAGTGGATGTCATGTACGCCCCCACACTGCTTCGGCACCGGAGTCCCCGGTACGCACGACGTAATAGGCCGTGACGACGGCCAGCACCAGCACCACCACCTGCGCTCCGGTCCGTAGCCAGGGTGTCTGCGGGGTGCGTCGAAGCACCCAGAACAGCAGGGCCACGGCCAGACCCAGGGCGAGCGTCCACCAGAAGGTGGCCGTGCCGAACGAGCGATGCTGCAGCACGTTCAGCGGCTTCTGGGTGGGAAAGCGAGCGGCGATGAACTTGTCACCGGACAACTTCGCGGCCAGCGCGGCCAGCGGCGCGAGCACGGCCAGCCCGGCGGTGAGCCACCCCGTCTTCGCCCGCCAGCGCGGGACGAAGGCGTACACGATGGCGAACAGCGCCAGCAGAGGCACGAAGACGACCGCCGCGTGCACGAAGAGCGGATGGGCCGGTATGCCCAGAATGTCACTGAACATGACGCCAGTCTGGTAGATCCCACCTGACTGTGCTGGGCTTTCGCTCAGATCACGAGCGGCGGGACGTCACTCGCCAGTAGACGGCCGCGCTAGCGCTGACCAGCGCGCCCAGGGCGGCGGGCAGATAGGTGAGCAGGGTGACGCCGTCCGGCGAGACGACCGCGGCCCCGATGGCGGCGTACGCGAACGCGCTGGGCGCACCGCCGAGCGCCGTTCCCGCCAGGTAATGCCGGAAACGCGTCGCCGAGCTGCCGTACGCGTACCCGACGAGGCCGAACGGCGCGATCGGCAGGAGCCGCACGACCACCACGGCGAGCGTGCCGCGCTGGGCCAGCCACTCGTCCAGCCGCGCGATGCGCCCACGCAACCGGCGTCGCACGGTTTCCCGGCCAGCCCAGCGACCCAGCCAGAACGTCGCGATGGCAGCGCCGACCGCCGCGACCAGGGCCACGCCCGCCCCGGCCATCGCACCGAACAGCAAGCCGCAGGCCAACGAGATCGCCGTACGCGGAACGAGCGCCATGAGCAGGGCGGCTCCGGCGACGACGGCGGCGGCAGGGCCGAACGCGCCGAGATCGCGTACCTCGTCGGGCACCGAGCCCAGGGGAACTCGACTGGCCAGCAACGCCACCACGCCCACGCCGAGCGCGAGGGCGCCGGCACGGATCAGCGCCCGGCGCCGGAAGTCCGCCGCCGGGGTGTCAGCAGTCGTCATCGGCCGACAGCGGTGAGCCGCTCGGCCCGGAGCCGATCCGGCCAGGTGTCGTCCAGCGGCCCCAGCGACTGTTCGCCGGTCGCCCAGCAGAGCAGGAGATCTGCGAGCGCAGGGTTACGAGCCAGGGCGGGGCCGTGTGCGTACGTCCCGAGAATCGTCTCGGACCAGGCCCCCTCCGTGACGCCGTCGTTGCCGACGCCCGTGGTGACGCGGAGCAGGGGCTTGACGCCGGGGCCGAGATGCGTGCGGCCGCCGTGGTTCTCGAAACCGGTCAGCGGCGGGAGGCCGAGCGTGGGATCGATGTCGCCCGCCAGCTCGCCGACGGCGCGCGAGGGGCCGCGGTCCGAGCTGATGTCGATCATGTCGAGGCCGGGGCACTTGTCGCCCTTGGCGAAGAAGCTGCTGCCGAGGAGCTGGTAGCCGGCGCAGACGGCGAAGACCACGGCGCGGTTCGCCGCCGCGCGGGCCAGCCCGCCGTCGTTGAGCAGCCGTTGCGCGGCGAGTGCCTGCGGGCCGTCCTCGCCGCCGCCGAGCAGGTAGATGTCGCCCTGCTCGGGCAGCCGCTGGTCGGAGCGGACCTCGACGGTCTGGGCGGGGATGCCGCGGGCGCGGGCGCGGTGGGCCAGGATCAGCATGTTGCCGCGGTCGCCGTAGGTGGAGAGCAGGTCGGGGTAGACCCAGACGATCTGCAGGCCACCGTTCACATCAGAGGACACGGTCCAACTCCGCTCGGATGTCTTGGAACGCGGTGTAGTTGGCGATGACCTCCAGGCGGCCCTGCGGCACCGTCCCGACCGCGTCGGCGAAGGTCTTGACGTGCGTGAACGGCACGTCGTTGATCTCCAGCCGGACCGCCAGGTCCATCGCCCGATCGCCGCTCACGAGGACCTGACGCCCCCGGAGCGGGCTGAAGTCCACGTCGTAGAGCCAGCTCGTGTCCAGCCCGTCGGGGTCGCGGGCGTTGATCGCCAGGAGCGTCGGCGCGACGTCGGCCATCTCGAACGCCTCGAGCCAGCTCGCCGGGTTCTTCGCCAGCAGCAGCCGGACCAGCCGGCCGTCCCGCTCCACCTGGGCGTACCGGCCGGCGACGCTGGCCACCGAGCCGAGCCGGGGGATGGCGTCCACCGGATTGACCCCGAACCGGGCGGCCACGGCCAGCGCGGTCGCGGCGTTGCCCAGGTTGACCGTGCCGGGGATCTGGAGCTTCACCTCGTGCGGCTGGCCCTCGGGGTCGACGACCTCGCCGTCGAGCAACGTCCACTGCGGAGTCGGCCGGCGCAGGTCGCCGTTGGCGCAGGCCCAGCCGCCCGCCTCGCCGCGCTGGATGTGGCCGCCGCACGCCGGGCACACGTGCGAGTCGTCCTGCCAGCGCTGACCGGCCGAGAACCAGGTGACCTCGGCGACGGGGTGGGCGCCGGCGGCGTAGACCACCATCGGGTCGTCGGCGTTGGCCACGATGTGCACCGCCGGGTGCGACGCGAGCGCCTGCCGCCAGAGGTCGGCCATCATGGCGACCTCCTTGGCCCGGTCGAGCTGGTCGCGCGACAGGTTGAGCAGCGCCACCACCCGGGGCTGAGTCGCCTGGATGACCTGGGCCAGGTAGTGCTCGTCGACTTCGAGCACCGCGTAACGGGTGGTCCCGGCGCGGGCGAGCGCGGAGGTGTGCCCGGTCGGCATGTTCGCGCCGAACGAGTTCGTCGCGACGTCGCCGAGGACGCCCAGCGCCGCGGCGGTGAACCGGGTCGTGGTCGTCTTGCCGTTGGTGCCGGAGACCAGCGCGATCTGCCGGCCCGCCGCCAGATGGGCGAGCAGGTCGGGGTCGATCATCATGCCGAGCCGGCCGCCGATGACCGAACCGTCGCCTCGCCCGGTAGCGCGCGACAGCGCGGCCGCCGTCTTCGAGACGGAAACGGCGAAGGCCGTACGCAGCGGCAGCTTCTTCTCGTCCGACACGCGGCTAGAGTACGCGATCTGCCTTCGTGATTGGTTGTGTGGCCTGAATCACGGACATCTCGGGCAATCTACCGGGACAATCCGGGCGCCTGTCGCGGCCGAGGGACATCTTGGCTGCTCAGCCGCTATGTAGCGGGCTTGGCTGGGCGGCGAGGATGCACTAGAAAAAGGACGCCGGTCGATGACCGGTGGACGTTCCGGTCCCGCCGAGCCCTGCCCGGCCGGACGTCGACCCCCAGAACAGCATCGGGCAGGGGTGGGGGACCCACTTTCGCCTCGCGACTCACGCGGCCGGCCTCGCTTCCCCAGGAGCCGGTCTCGCCGCGCGCGGGGCTCGGGGTGTAGCCGCGCTCAGCGGCCGGGCAACCCTTCCGCGCCCGAACCCGACAGCTCACCTCACAGGCGTGCTGAAGGGACCCCTATGGCCATCTTCCGTATGGTCGCCTCCCGCTGGGAGCGTGCTCGAAGTCTTCTGTTCGGTAGCCGCCGTCTTCTGTTCGGTAGTCGGCGGCGGGGCTTGGTCACCGCCGGGGCCGCGGCGATCGCAGCGGCTGCGGTCGGCCTCCCGGCCCTCGCCGCCGGACCTGGTGGTTCTCCGGCCGCGTCCGAACTTTCGCTGTCGGTCGCGCCCTCGGCGTACGCCTCGGTCTCAGCGTCGGCGTCTGGTGCGGCGTCCGCGTCTACCTCGGCGTCGACGTCCGCTTCGGGCGCCGCAGGCGTGGGCTCGGCGGCGTCGGCCGCCGCGTCGGCTGCGGCTGCTGCCGCGGCCAAGAAGGCGGCTGCGGCCAGGGCTGCTGCTGCTGCGGCGGCGAAGAAGGCGGCGGCGACGGCCATCGCCTCGACGAAGGCGGCGACCGTGCTGCGCGAGGTGGCGAAGCTCAAAGGCTCGCCCTACGTGTTCGGCGCGACCGGGCCGCGGACCTTCGACTGCTCCGGGCTGACCCAGTTCGTGTACGCCAAGATCGGTGTCAAGCTCGTCAACTACGTGCCGACGCAGCTCGACAAGGCGAAGGTCGTCCCGCATTCGAAGCAGCGTCCGGGCGACCTGATCTTCTTCCTGAGCGGCGACTTCGCGTACCACGTCGGCATCTACGCCGGGAACCACAAGATGTGGGACGCCCCGACCGAGGGGCAGACCGTCGGCCTGCACGAGATCTGGGACGACTCCTACGTCGTCGGCCAGTTCTACTGAGTCCTCCACTGAGTGTTCGGCTGAGTCCGGCTCGTCCGATCGGGGGATCTCCCGGGTCGGCCGGGCTGGACGACTTCTGTGGGCTGCGTCACCAGCTGAACCGGACATCGCGGCAGGCAATATCGGACATCGATGTCTTGACCGCGCGCCAGGGGTAGTTTTCCCAGCTCTCAGGCCTTCTTCAGGTTCTTGGCCAATTCGCAGGTTCTCGGTAGAAACGATCCGCCGGCCGGGTTCACCTGGGCGGCGGCGCCGCGGATACGCCGAATCCCGCCCGTTCGCGGTGCCCACCCCACGCAGCAGTGGATGGGCGGGAGTGGGGGAACCACCTTCGCCGGATCTGGTCGCGGACCCGGCTCGGGGTGAAGCCACCGGCGTCCGCTCAGGACACCCGCCCCCCGGTGGACCTCCGTCCTGAATGGATGCCGTGGCCGGGCCGCCTTCCCGCCCGAACCCGACAGCTCACTTCGCAGGCGTGCCGGAAGGACGACGATGAAGTCTCAGATCAGGCGGCGTACCGCCAGACTCGTGCTGGCTGTCGGCGCGGGCGTCCTGGCGTCGACGCTGACGGGTACCCCCACCCAAGCCTCCTCGGTGGACTCGGCTGCCGCGGCGCTCGCCTCGGCTCCGGCTGCGACCGTCGGGACCGGAGTCGGCGCGGCCGACACCGTCGTGACGGAGAACGCAGTGGTCGCCACGACCGCCGTCGCCACCAACGCGACTGCCTCGACCCTCACCGCCGCCCCCACCGCGGTCAGCTCCCGGGCGGCCAAGGCGGCGAAGGTGATCGCGTTGGCGAAGCAGTACAGCGGCCGTCCTTACCGCTGGGGCGCCGCCGGGCCCAAGCGGTTCGACTGCACCGGGTACACGAAGTTCATCTACAAGAAGGTCGGCGTCAAGCTCCCCCACAGCGGCGCCCAGGGCAAGAAGGGGAAGAAGGTCTCCCGGGCCAAGGCGCTTCCCGGTGACCTGGTGATCTTCCGCGACTCCAGCGGTCGCGTCTACCACGTCGGCATCTACGCCGGCGGCAACAAGATGTACGACGCCCCGACGTACGGCAAGAAGACCGGACTGCACCGCATCTGGAGCAAGAAGGTCGAGTTCCGCCGGGTGCTCGGCTGAAGCCCGATCACCCATCCCCCTAAAGGCCTCTCACCCATCCCCGTAATGCAGCGGGCCCGCACCTATTGGTGCGGGCCTTGCTGTTTCGGTGCGGTGATCGCTTAACTCGTGCTTAACGAGCGGTAATGGCATCGGTGACGGTGATGTCGGAAACCGGACGATGTTGATCTTCATTACCCCCCTCCACCCGAACGTACCTGTTGTGACCTGGCCAAATGGGGAGGGCTCGGGGCGTCGGGGGTGTCGATTTTGGTTGACGGTGGAGGGAAGTGGAGTAAAGTGGGGCCCACTGGTGGGGCTGGGAGGCCCGGCCGGCCGGGGGAGCGGCTCGCCGCGAACGAGCTGATCCCGTCTGCGTCATCGGGGGGTGGGGCCGATGTTTCTCGGCACGCATACCCCTCGCCTGGACGACAAGGGCCGGTTGATTCTTCCGGCGAAGTTCCGGGACGAGCTGGCGGGAGGTGTCGTGATCACTAAAGGGCAGGAGCGCTGTCTCTACGTGTTCCCGGTCGCCGAGTTCCAGCGATACGCCGCCGAGCAGTCGGCCCGTCCGATGAGTGACAAGGCGGCCCGGGCGTACACCCGGGTGCTGTTCTCCGGCGCTCACGACGAGGTCCCCGACAAGCAGGGCCGGGTCACCATTCCGCCGACGCTCCGAGCGTACGCGGGACTGGAGCGAGACCTGGTGGTGATCGGCGCGAGCACTCGTGTCGAGATCTGGGACAACGCCGCCTGGGAGGCGTACCTCGCCGAAAGCGAGGAATCCTTCTCGGACGTCGACACCGCCGGTGACGCCGGCCTGCCGACGGAGGCGGGGTGACGCCGGCCCGACGGTGAGCGCCAGGCGCCTGGAAGCGATGCCGCGAACATCGCAGCACCGGGCACGAAACCGGCGTACCGCGAGATCTCCAGCCGCTTGTCGGCTCCTGGCGCCACTTCCCCGGCGCCAGGCGTACTGCTCTCTCGAACCCCTTGGGAACGGGGAACAAGAGGTGCGAGAAGCGGATGGGGATCTGGCGGTACGCCGGGGTCAACGAGAGCAGAACAGCAGGGGGTCGAGATGCAGCAGCCGCGGGGCAAGCACGTGCCCGTCCTGCTTGAACGCTGCCTCGACCTGCTGGCTCCCGCGCTCACCGTCGACCGCGCCGAGCAAGCCGGCGGCCGGACGTATCACGTCGACGCGACCCTCGGCCTGGGCGGCCACGCCGAAGCCGTGCTCCAACGCCACCCCGAGACGGTCCTCATCGGGCTCGACCGGGACACCGAGGCTTTGGAGCACTCCCGGCGACGGCTGGCTCCCTTCGCCGATCGCATTCATCTGGTGCACGCCGTCTATGACGAGCTTCCGCGCGTACTGCGGGACCTCCGGATCAACCGGATCGACTCGATCCTGTTCGACCTGGGCGTCTCCTCGTTGCAGCTGGACGAGGCGGACCGGGGCTTCGCGTACGCGCAGGACGCCCCGCTCGACATGCGGATGGACCAGACCCGGGGCATGACGGCCGAGCAGGTGGTCAACACCTACGAAGCCGGTCAGCTGGCCCGGGTGCTGCGGGTCTACGGCGAGGAGAAGTTCGCGTCCCGGATCGCGGCGTCGATCCTCAAGGAACGGGCGAAAGGCCCGCTCACCAGCTCGGCGCGGTTGGCTGAACTGGTTCGCGACGCCATCCCGGCGGCCGCCCGGCGTACCGGGGGACATCCGGCGAAGCGAACCTTCCAGGCCTTGCGCATCGAGGTGAATCGGGAACTGGTGGTGCTGGAAGCGGCACTGCCGGCGGCCCTGGACGTTTTAACGCCTGGCGGCCGGATCGTGGTCATGTCCTACCACTCGCTGGAGGACCGGATCACCAAGCAAGCGTTCGCAGCGCGGGCGCGGTCCACCGGGCCGATCGACCTTCCGGTCGAACTACCCGGTACCGGACCGACCCTGCGGCTGCTGACCAGGGGGGCGGAGCTGCCCAGCGAGTCCGAGGTCGCGGAGAACCCGCGAGCCGCCTCGGTTCGCCTGCGGGCGGCAGAGAAGATCGGGGGCGAGGCATGAGCAACTCCAACGCGGCGCGTGCGCCGCGCGACGACGACCGTCGCTTCGACCGGGCTCGTGGGGGCGAGCTGCGGAGCGACGCGCGTACTGAGGCTCGTGGTGAGACGGGCCGGACCACGCCGGAGCGGCCGGAGCGGCCGAAGCTGCGGCTGGCGCCGCCGATGCCGGTGTCCGGCCCGCGGGTGCCGTTCGTCGTGATGATCGTGGTCCTGGTGATGGCCGGGGTCGTGGGCATCCTGGCGCTCAACCAGAAGATTAACGAGAACGCGTTCAAGCTCGACAAGCTGCGTGCGGAGCAGGCCAAGCTGGACCGGCAGGAGCAGGACCTCAACCAGCAGATCGCCGAGAAGGAGGCGCCGGGCAACCTGGCGGCTCAGGCTCGCAAGCTGGGCCTGGTCCCGGCGGGCGCGCCGGCCTTCATCCGGCTGCCGGACGGCCGCGTCGTCGGCGTACCGCAGCCGGCCAACGGCGAGCCGGCCATCACCAGCCAGGGGGGCTGATGCCGCAGCGGCGTGGCTCCGACGGACGGGGGTCGGACGGGCAGGGCTCCGGCGACCGTGGGCGTACCGGCAAGTCCGGTGCGCCCACCGGCCGTTCCTCCGGGCAGAGCTCCTCCGGGCAGAGCTCCTCCGGGCAGAGCTCCTCCGGGCAGGACTCGCCGGGGCGGAACCGGAGCGAACTGGGTCGCGCGCGCGCCTACACCCCCCGCGGCCGCACCGTACGCGAGCAGTCGTCGCTGCGCGTCGTGCCGCCGATCGAGCACGAAGAAGAGGAGTCGATCAGGGACTCCCGGACCCGACCCACCGGTGGATCACGACCGAAGGTTCATGATCGCGCGGACAGGCGGGGGAGCGAGCGGGCGAGCGGAGGCCGCGGAGCGGGCCGGGGAGCGAGCGGGCGCGGAGCGCCGGCGAAGCCGGGGCGGCCGAAGGCGGTCAAGGTGCCGAAGCCGCCGCGTCCGGCGAACCCCCAGCGACGGCTGCGGCTGGCGGCCGGTCTCGCGCTGCTGATGTTCGCGGCGGTCGGCGTACGCCTCGTCGAGTTGCAGTTCGAGGGCGCGCCCGCGGCGGCTGCCCAGGGTTTGCAGTCGCGCCTGGCGCACGACGTGCTCTACGCCTCGCGAGGCTCCATTTTGGACCGCAACGGCGCGATCATGGTGCACAGCGTCGAGGCCCGGATGGTGTACGCCGATCCGACCCAGGTCAAGGATCCGGCCGCGGCGGCGGCCCGGCTCGCGCCGCTGCTGGGCCGGCCGGTGTCGGAGTTGCTGCCGCTGCTGTCCCCGCACACTCAGCCGAACAGCACCGAGCAGCAGCGCTACGAGGTGCTGGCGCAGGGCGTGAAGATCGAGACCGGCGACGCCGTGCAGGGCCTGCGTCTCGACGGCGTCGAGGTGGAGCGCAGCGATCTGCGGGACGTGCTGAGCCAGGACGTCGCGGCCAACCTCATCGGCTTCACCAACGCCGACGGCGGCCTCGTCGGCCTGGAGGCGCGCTTCGACGACCTGCTCGCCGGGAAGAACGGGCTGCGTACCTATGAGATCGGCCGCAACGAGCTCGACACGGAGATTCCCGGCGGCTATCACAAGACGGTCGCCGCGCGGAACGGCTCGAGCTTGCAGCTGACCATCGACCGTGATCTCCAGTACGAGGTCCAGCGCATCCTCACCGCGAAGATGCAGCAGGTCAAGGCGACCTTCGGCAGCGCGACGGTGATCGACGTGAAGACCGGTGAGGTGGTGGCTCAGGCGAGCTGGCCGACCTACGACGCGGCGAACCCGCTGGCGAGCCGGCCGCAGGACCGGGGCGACGTCGCGAGCAACGAGCTGGTCGACCCAGGTTCGGTGCACAAGGCGATCGTGCTGGCGGGCGCGTTGGAGGAGGGCGTGATCACGCCGGACTCGACGGTGACGATCGCGCCGACGATCAAGGTCGCCGACAAGACCTATGAGGATACTCACCCGTTCCCGAGCGGTACGAAGATCACCATGCCGGGGCTGATGGCGTACTCGTCGAACGTGGGCACCATCAAGATCTCGCAGCAGCTGGGCGCGGAGAACCTGTACAAGTACCAGCGGCTGTTCGGGCTCGGGCAGCCCACCGGGATCTCCATCCCGGGCGAGGCCTCGGGCGTCGCCCGGCCGCCGTCGGAGTGGCAGGGGTCGGACTTCGGCTCGATCCCGATCGGCAACGGCGTCTCGGTGACCCCGTTGCAGATGACCGCGGCGTACGCGGCGATCGCGAACGACGGCGTCTATATCCAGCCGCACCTGGTCAGGAACATCATCAGCCCGGACGGCAAGGTGCAGGCGGCCGAGGCCGCGCCCAGCCACCGGGTGATCAGCGCCGAGCACGCCGCCCAGTTGCGGCAGATCATGGAGCCGGTGACGACGGCGCCGGGCGCGACCGCGCGCAGCGCCGCGATCGCCGGATACCGGGTCGCCGGCAAGACGGGCACCGGGCGCTATTACGCCACGAACGGGTACGGCAAGGGCGAGGTCGCTTCGTTCATCGGGATGGCCCCGGCCGAGTCGCCGCGCTACGTGATCGGCGTGTTCGCGTACACCCCGGGCGGCAACGGCGGCGTGGTCTGCGGACCGGCGTTCCGGGACATGATGTCGTTCGCGCTCAAGCACTTCGGCGTCGCCCCGAGCGGCGAGAAGCCCCCGACCTTCGTGGCCACCCGCTGACCTCCGGTAGGGTGCTCAAGCGTGCCTGTCAGTCTCCGACCCGCGTCCGGCGAGCCCGTGGCGCTGGCCACCCTGGGCGCCCTGCTCGCGGTCCCGACGCCCGAGCCCGGACCGCTGGTGAGCGGGGTGACGCACGCGAGCGACGAGGTGCTTCCGGGTGATCTCTACGCCGCGCTGCCGGGTTCGAGGCGGCACGGCGCCGAGTTCATCGGCCAAGCCGCGGAGGCGGGAGCGGTCGCCGTCCTGACCGATCCGGCCGGGGCCGTGGCGGCCACGGAAGCCGGGCTGCCCGCGCTGATCGTCGACGATCCCCGGGCCGTCCTCGGGCTGGTCGCCGACCGGGTCTACGGCGAACCCAGCCGTGACCTCGTGCTCATCGGCATCACCGGCACCGCCGGGAAGACGTCGACGGCGTACCTGATCGAGGCGGGGCTGCGGGCCGGCGGGCACGTCACCGGCATCATCGGCACCGTCGAGACCCGGCTCGGCGACCTGCGGGTCGTCAGCAAGCGCACCACCCCCGAGGCGACCGACCTGCACGCGCTGCTCGCGGTTGCTCGGGAGAGTGGGGTCACGGCCGTGGTCATGGAGGTCTCCAGTCACGCGCTCGCCCTCGGCCGGGTCGGCGGCGTCCGGTTCGCGGTGGCGGGCTGGACCAACTTCGGGCTCGACCATCTCGACTTCCACGCCAGCACCGAGGAGTACTTCGCCGCCAAGGCATCGCTCTTCGACGGCCGGGCGCGAGCCGAGGTGCTCAACCTCGACGACCCCGCGCTCACCGCGCTGATCAAGCCCACGACGATCACTTACTCCGCGTCGGGCGACACCAGTGCCATCTGGTACGCACAAGGCATATCCGGCGGATACGACCAGAAGTTCACGGCGTACGGGCCGGGGAGTGTGTCGGTGCGCGCCGGGGTCGCCTTGGCCGGCCGCCACAACGTGGCCAACGCGCTGCTCGCCCTGGCCAGCCTGACCGCCGTCGGAGTGGATCCGCAGACGGCCGCCGACGGCGTGGCCGCCTGCCCGGGCGTACCGGGACGGCTGGAGCGCGTGCCGAGTCCGGCGAACGCCCGGCTGGACGTCGTCGGGGTGGTCGACTACGCGCACAAGCCCGACGCGATCGTGGCCGCGCTGAAGGCGCTGCGCGAACTGGCGGACTACCGGAACGGGCGGCTCATCTGCGTCATCGGCGCGGGCGGCGACCGCGACCGGGGCAAGCGCCCGATCATGGGTAAGGCCGCGGCCGACGGCGCCGATCTGCTCATCGTCACCGACGACAACCCGCGTACCGAGGACCCGGCGCAGATCCGCGCCGAGGTCATCGTGGGCGTGCCCGATCCGGCTGAGGTCGTCGAGATCGCGGGGCGGCGTACGGCGATCGACGAAGCGGTCCGGCGAGCCCGTCCGGGCGACGTGATCGCCGTGCTCGGCAAGGGCCACGAGACCGGTCAGGAGGTCGGCGGCGAGGTGCTGCCGTTCGACGACCGGGTCGAACTGGCCGACGCGCTTACCGCGGCCGCCTTGGCGGATCGCGGGAACTCGGCTCGCGGGAACGAGGAACCGGCATGATCCAGATGACCCTGGCCGAGATCGCCGCGGCGGTCGGCGGCACGCTCAGCGAGGCCGACCCGGAGACCACGGTGACCGGCCCGGTCGAGTACGACACCCGCCGCGACCTGACCGGCGGCCTGTTCGTCGCGTTCCCGGGAGCCAACGTCGACGGCCACGACTTCGCCGCCCGCGCGGTGGCCGACGGAGCCGCCGCCGTGCTGGGTACGCGGGCCGTCCCGGGTGTGCCGATGGTGCTGGTCGACGACGCGCTGAGCGCGATCGGCCGGCTGGCCCGCGCGGTGCTCGACCGGCTGCCGCAGCTGACCGTCATCGGCATCACCGGCTCGTCGGGCAAGACGAGCACCAAGGACATGATCGGCCAGCTGCTGTCGCGGCTCGGCCCGACGGTCGCCCCGCCGGGCACGTTCAACAACGAACTGGGCCTGCCGCACACCGCGCTCATGGCCGACGAACAGACCCGGTTCCTCGTTCTGGAGATGGGTGCGCGGGGCGCCGGTCACCTGACCTACCTGTGCGGCATCGCCCCGCCCAAGATCGGCGTCGTGATCAACGTCGGCGTCGCGCACATCGGCGAGTTCGGGTCGCAGGAGAAGATCGCCGAGGCCAAAGGCGAACTCGTCGAGGCGTTGCCAGCCGACGGCGTGGCGATCCTCAACGCCGACGACCCGTTGGTGGCGGCGATGGCGTCCCGCACCCGCGCTCAGGTCGTCGCGGTGGGCACCTCAGCCGAATCATCTGTACGCGCCGACGACGTCACCCTCGACGGGCTCGGGCGTCCGGCGTACAAGCTGGTCTGGCCGGAAGGCGAGACGGCCGTGACCCTGACCGTGGCCGGCGCCCACCAGGTGGGCAACTCGCTGGCCGCGGCGGCCGTGGCGCGAGCGGCCGGGATGACCGTGACCGAGTGTGGCGAAGGGCTGTCCACGTTGCGCGCGGTCTCCAGCCGAAGGATGGATGTCTTCAACCGTGCCGACGATGTCACGGTGATCGACGATTCGTACAACGCCAATCCGGCCTCGACCGCCGCCGCGCTGCGCGCGCTGGCCGCCCTGGGCAGCGCCCCGGACGGACCGGCTCGCCGCACGGTGGCGGTGCTGGGTTATCACGCCGAACTGGGCGAGCACGAGCGGTCCGGGCACGAGGAAGTGGGCCGGATCGCCGCCGAGTCGGGCGTGAGCCTGCTGGTCGTGGTGGGCGACAACGCCGCGCCGATTCGCGACGGAGCGACGGCAGTGGCGCGATGGGGAGGAGACTCGGTGCTGGTCAGCGATCAGGACGCGGCCGTCGCGCTGCTCGGGGAGCGACTGCGCCCCGGCGACGTCGTGCTGGTGAAGGGCTCGCGCTATCGGACCTGGCAGGTCGTCGACGCGCTGCGCGCCACCGCGGAGGCCGTTGCATGAGCGACCGGAGGTCGATCATCGTCAAGCTCAGTCCTGCTCATGCCGGCGCCGGCCGTAGGACGGTGACGGCATGAGGGCGGTCTTTGTCGCGATCGTCGTGGCGTTCGCGGTGTCTCTGTTCGGTACGCCGCTGGCGATCCGCGCGTTCACCCGGCTGAAGGCGGGTCAGCCGATCCGTGCCGACGGCCCGCAGATGCACCAGGGCAAGAAGGGCACCCCGACGATGGGCGGGGTCGTCTTCATCGTCTCCACCGTCATCGCCTACGTCGCCGGGCACGTCGCCTTGGTGACGCTGCCCAAGGCGCAGATCGGCCAGGTGCGGCCGACGATCACCGGCCTGGTCCTGCTCGGCCTGTTCGTGTTCTGCGGCGCGGTCGGGTTCATCGACGACTTCCTCAAGGTCCGCAAGCGCAACAGCGAGGGCCTCACGGAGCGGGGCAAGCTGCTCGGCCAACTGATCGTGGGCGCGGTCTTCGGCGTCATCGCGATCTGGCCGATCGACGCGTTCAAGAGCACCAACCAGCAGACGGTCGCCTCGACCAAGCTCTCGTTCATCCGGGACATCGACTGGATGGAGCTGGGGCGCATCGGCGCCATCGTCGTCTTCGTCCTGGTCATCATCGCGGCCAGCAACGGCGTCAACCTGACCGACGGGCTCGACGGGCTCGCCACGGGCGCCTCGTTCATGGTGCTGTCGGCGTACTCGTTCATCGGGTTCTGGCAGTACCGGCACTGGTGCGCCGACCCGGCGTACAACACCTCCAAGGCGACCTACTGCTACGTGGTCCGAGATCCGCTGGAGATCGCGATGATCGGGGCGGCCGCCGCGGCGGCGTGCGTCGGCTTCCTCTGGTGGAACGCGTACCCGGCCCGGATCTTCATGGGCGACACCGGCGCGCTGGGCCTCGGCGGCCTGATCGGCGGCCTGGCCGTCTCCACCCGGACGACGCTGCTGCTGCCGATCCTCGGCGCGCTGTTCGTCATCGTCACGATGAGCGTCATCATCCAGCGGATCTCCTACAAGACCACCGGTAAACGGGTCTTCCGCATGTCACCCCTCCAACACCATTTCGAATTAGTGGGCTGGAGCGAGGTCAACATCGTGATCCGGTTCTGGATCATCGCCGGGGTCGGGGTGGCGGTCGCCCTGGGCATCTTCTACGCCGACTTCCTGAGCGCGGTCAGCTGATGACCTCGTACGACGGTCGTGCCGTGCTGGTCGTCGGCTCCGGCACGGCCGGCGCGGCCAGCGCCCGGGCGCTGGCGAAGCACGGCGCCCGGGTCACCGTCGTCGATCAGAAGCAGACCGACGCGCTGACCGCCCTCGGGGACCTCGGGGCGCGGATCGTCGTCTCCGCAGGCTCGGGGGATTTGGGGCTTCTGTCCGGTATCTCGGACGTGGTGGTGTCGCCGGGCGTACCGCCGTATCACCCGCTGGCCGCTGCGGCGGTCGCCGCCGGGATCGACGTCTACTCCGAGCCCGAACTGGCCTGGCGGCTGCGAGGGCCGGACGCGCCCGCCTGGCTCGCCTTGACCGGCACCAACGGCAAGACGACCACGGTCACCATGCTGACCGCGATCCTGCGGGCCGCCGGGCACCGGACCGGCGCGTTCGGCAACATCGGCGTACCGCTGGTGGAGCTGCCGGATGGGCTCGACGTCCTCGCCGTCGAACTGTCCAGCTTCCAGCTGCACTGGTCGTCCCAGCTCGCACCGGAGGCGGGGGCGATCCTCAACCTCGCCGACGACCACCTCGAATGGCACGGCGACTTCGCGGCGTACGCGGGCGCGAAGGAAGCGATCTGGCGGTCGGCCCGGGCCGGGACCGGGGTCGCCGTGGGCAATGCCGACGACCCGCGCGTCTTCGCCGCCCTGAACCGGGCGGGCGGGCCGTCGCCGGTCTCGTTCACGCTGGGCGCCCCGTCGGCATCCTCCTTCGGCGTGGCCGACGGCTGGCTGACCACTCCGGACGGGCAGCCGATCATCGAGGCCGCCCGGATCAAGCCGGCCGGTACGCACAACGTGGCCAACGCGCTCGCCGCCGCCGCGCTCGCGGTCGCGTACGGGGTGCCGGTCGAGGCCATCCGCGACGGGCTCGCCGGTTACGTGCCCGAGCCGCACCGGAACGCGTACGTGACGACCGTGGCGGGGGTGGACTATGTGGACGACAGCAAGGCCACCAACCCGCACGCGGCGCTGGCTTCGCTGACCGCGTACCCGCGGATCGTGTGGGTCGCGGGCGGGCAGTTGAAGGGCGTCGACGTGGACGAGTTGGTCCGCGCGGTCGCCGATCGGCTGGCTGGCGCGGTGTTGCTCGGCGTCGACCGGGAGGAGATCGCGACAGCGTTGGCGCGACACGCGCCCGCGCTCCCCGTCGTCCAGGTCGCCAGGACGGATGATGGAGCGATGGGGGAGGTCGTCGCCGCCGCCGCGCGGCTCGCGCAACCGGGTGACACCGTGCTGCTCGCGCCGGCCGCCGCCAGCAAGGACATGTTCCACGGCTACGACCACCGAGGTTCGGCGTACGCCGCCGCCGTCCGGGCGCTGACCGGCGGGCAGGGCGGCTGAGGGGCGGGCATGACGCAGGGGACCGGCACACCCGATCCGCCCCCGGCCGGGTCCGCTCGAGCCGAGCGTGAGGACGTGAGCCGGCCGCATGTGGCAGCCGGGTCCGCTCGAGCCGAGCGTGAGGACGTGAGCCGGCCGCATGTGACAGCCGGGTCCGCTCGAGCCGAGGATTCTGCTTCGCGGCCGGCGCGACCGGCGTTCGATCCGCAGCGCACCGTGGTGGCCTTCGTGTCCGCGCTGCGCGGCCTGCTGGACCGCCCGCTCGCCTCGTACTACCTCCTGCTGGCCTGTGTCGGGCTGCTGCTGATCATCGGCCTGACGATGGTCTTCTCGGCGACCGCCGTCACGAACTACAGCAAGGGCCTCAGCCCGTACGGCTCGCTGATCCAGCAGCTCGCCGCGGCGGCGGTGGGCCTGGTCGCGTTCTGGGTCTGCCAGCGGCTGCCCCGGCGTACCTACCGGGCGGTCGCGCGGCTCATGCTGATGTTCGCCATCGCGCTGCTGGGCCTGCTGGACCTGATCAACCTCATCGCGTCGCTGCGGAACCAGTCCACGGCCCAGTGGGGTCCGGTCGAGGCGAGCGGCCTGTGGCTGTCCATCGGCTCGGTCGTCCTTCAGCCCTCGGAGCTGGCGAAGTTCGCGCTGGTGGTGTGGGGCGCCGACGTGCTGGTCCGCAAGGGCGACCGCATCCTGCAATGGCGGGAGCTGTGGACGCCGCTCTTCCCGGCGGTCGGCCTGCTCTTCGTCCTCGTCGGGTACGCCGACCTCGGCACCATGCTCGTGCTGCTGGCGATCTTCGTCGGCATGCTCTTCGTCGCCGGCGTACGCGGCCGGGTGTTCGCCGGGATGCTGGGCGTGGCCCTGCTCGGCATCCTCCTGCTCGTCTTCGCCCCGGGCAAGGACTACCGGAAGGACCGGTTCACCGCCTTCCTCGATCCGACGAGCACCAACTGCACCGACAACTGTTTCCAGATCAAGCAGGGCTGGTACGCCATCGCCGACGGCAGCTGGTTCGGCGTCGGCCTCGGCAACGGCTCGCTGAAGTGGAACTGGCTGCCTGAGGCGCACAACGACTTCATCTTCGCCGTGATCGCGGAGGAACTCGGGGTCGTCGGCTGCCTGATGGTGGTCACGTTGTTCGCCGTGCTCGCGTACACCGGGCTGCGGATCGCCCGCCGGGTGCCGGACGCGTTCCGGCGGATCGCGGCGGCCGCCGTCACGATCTGGTTCATCAGCCAGGCATTGATCAACATCGGCGGCGTGATCCGGTTGCTGCCGGTCACCGGCCTGGTGCTGCCGTTCATCTCACACGGCGGCAGTGCGCTGGTGGTCTCCCTCGCCGCGGTCGGCATGCTGGCCTCGTTCGCACGTACGGAGCCGGCGGCGGCGGCGGCCCTGCACGCCCGTCCGAGCGGGAAGTGGGTACAGCTACTCTGGGCCCCGTTGCCCGCGATCGCCCGGCGGCACCGGCCACCGGACGCCGCCACGCCATCGGCGCCCACCCCCCGGGCGCCCTCCCGCGCCGAGGCGGGAGCCGGAAAAGGACGGCGAGGCGGCCGCGGGCCGGCCGAGGACTGAGGAGGACAGCGGTGAGTCAGTTGCGTTCGGTGGTGCTGGCCGGTGGAGGCACAGGCGGTCACATCTACCCGCTGCTCGCCTTCGCCGACTGCCTGCGGCGGCACGACCCGGGGATCCGGATCACCTGCCTGGGCACCCCGAAGGGGCTGGAAACCGAGCTGATCCCGCCGGCCGGTTACGACCTGCGGCACATCCCGGCCTATCAGCTGCCGCGGTCGATCAACATGAACCTGCTGCGTACGCCGGACCGCATGTTCCGCTCGTCGCGGGCGGCGCGGGCGGTGCTGGACGAGGTCGACGCGCAGGTCGTCGTGGGCTTCGGCGGCTACGTCAGCGTCCCGGCGTACCTGGCGGCCTGGCGGCGGCACACGCCGATCGTCATCCACGAGGTGAACGTCCCGCCGGGTGTGGCGAACAAGCTGGGCATGCGGTTCACGGAGAACGTCGCGGTCGGCTTCCCGCACCAGGTGGCCCAGGCGGAGTCGCTGCAGGACGCGACCGTCGTCGGCGTACCGCTGCGCCGCTCGATCACCACGCTGGACCGCGCGGCCACGCAGGCCGCCGCCCGCAAGCACTTCGGCCTCGACCTCGACCGGCCGACCCTGTTCGTCTTCGGCGCCTCGCAGGGCGCGCGCTCGATCAACCTGGCGATGGCCGGAGCCGCCCGCGCGATCACCAACGCCGGCATCCAGGTGCTGCACGTCATCGGGGCGCGCAACGACGACGTCGAGATTCCGGCCGGGCTGGCGGCGCCCTACGTCACCGTCAAGTTCATCAACGAGATGGAACTCGGGTACGCCGCCGCCGACTTCGTGCTGTGCCGAGGCGGGGCGCTGACCTGCGCCGAGACCGCCGCGCTCGGGGTGCCGGCCGCGTACGTCCCGCTGCCCTACGGCAACGGCGAGCAGCGGCGCAACGCGCTGCCGGTCGTCGAGGCCGGTGGCGGCCTGATCGTCGACGACGCCGAGTTGAGTCCAGAGTGGATCGCGCGGACGCTCGTCCCGCTGGTCACCGATCGCCACCGGGTGGCGGCGATGGGGGCGGCCGCGGCGGCGTACGGGCGGCGCGACGGCGACGAGGCCCTGCGGGAGTTCGTCCTGAAGGCGGCGGGAGTGAGGGGCTGATGGCAGCAGTGGAGACCGCGAACATGACCCCGGCCGGTGTGCTCACGGCCGAGGAGCTCGGCACCGTGCACATGATCGGGGTCGGCGGCGTCGGGATGAGCGGCCTCGCGCGGCTGCTGCTGACCCGGGGCATCCCGGTGACCGGCAGCGAGCTGCGCGAGTGGCCCTCGCTGGCCGGCCTGCGGGCGCTCGGCGGCGTCATCCACATGACGCACGAGGCGTCCAACTTGGACGGTGTGGACACCGTCGTCTACTCGACGGCCATCCCGGCCGACCATCTGGAGCTGGTCGAGGCCCGCAAGCGCGGGCTGCGCGTACTGCACCGGTCGGAGGCGCTGGCCGCGGCGATGACCGGGCGGCGCACCATCGCCGTCGCGGGCACCCACGGCAAGACCACCACGACCTCGATGGCGACGCTGATCCTCCAGCACGCGGGGCTCGACCCGTCGTTCTTCATCGGCGGCGAGGTCGGCGAGGTCGGCTCCAACGGCCACCACGGCTCGGGCGAGTACTTCGTCGCCGAGGCCGACGAGCACGACCGGTCGTTCCTGGTCTACCGGCCGCACGTCGCCATCGTCACCAACATCGACGTCGACCACCTCAACACCTACGGCGACATGGACGGGCTGCGGGCCGGCTTCGCCGAGTTCGCGCGGCTGACCGACGCCGACGGGTTCGTGGTCACCTGCGCCGACGACCCGTACACCCGGGACATGGCCGAGGTGCTGCGCGGCGAGGGCCGGACCGTCTACACCTACGGCGAGGCCGAGGACGCGGACTTCCGGCTGACCGAGATCGCCTCCGGCGTCGCGGGCGTGCGCTACTTCGGCTCCCTCGACGGCGAACCGCTGGGCGAGTTCTCGCTGCCGACGCCCGGCCGCCATCTCGGCCTCAACAGCGCGGCCGCGGCGCTCACCGCGCTCAAGCTCGGGGTGCCCGCCAAGACGGTCGTCGACGCGCTCGCGGCCTTCCCGGGCGTACGCCGCCGGTTCGAGCTCAAGGGCATCGTCAGCGGCGTACGCGTCTACGACGAGTACGCGTACCACCCGACCTCCATGACCGCCGCGCTGAGCACCTTGCGCGAGGTCGCCGGGGCAGGGCGGTTGCTCGTGGTGTTCCAGCCGTACCGGGTCTACCGCACCCGCGACCTCCAGGAGGAGATCGCCACCGCGCTGGCCATCGCCGACGAGGCGATCGTGCTGGAGGTGTTCGGCCCCGGCGAGGTACGCGAGCCGGGCCAAGGGGGAGTGGCGCTGACCGGGGCGATCCCGTTGGCGGACGAGGCGAAGGTCTTCGTTCCGTCGTGGGAGGACGTTCCGGCCGAGGTGGTCCGCCGGGCCCGGGTCGGCGACGTCGTGGTCACCATGGGCGCGCCGCCGATCTCGCTGATGGGCGACGAGCTGATCGCCGCGTTGCGGGGCGACTCCGACGACGGGTCGCTCGACGGCGACGGCGAGGGTGGCGGCGGTGGCGGTACGCCCTACCAGGCGCGCCATTCGCGCGCCGACGTCTGACGGACGGATGGGGGACTGACGGGGGATGTCGCAGACGCCGGACGGGCCACGCCGCTGGCGGCTGGTCCGGGCTTCCCGGGACGCGGTGCCGGCCTCGGTACGCCGATTCATGGCCCGTGCCCGGCGTCGCCGGTTGCGGGCGGCCGCGCCGTGGGGGATCGGCGGGCTGATCCTGGTGCTGGGCGGGGCCTTGGTCTGGCTGGCGTTGCAGACCTCGGTGCTCGGCGTGGACCTGATCCGGGTCACCGGGGTGCAGATCCTGACGCCGGACGAGGTACGCGCCGCCGCCGAGGTGCCGACGGGCACGCCGCTGGCGCGGGTGGACACGAAGTCGGTGGCCCGCCGGATCGGGAAGCTGGCTCCGGTCGAGTCCGTCGACATCGGCCGCAGCTGGCCCAACACCCTGACCATCCGGGTGGTGGAGCGTACGCCGGTCGCCGTGGTGCCGCAGGATAAGAAGTTCGCGATGGTCGACCGGTCCGGCGTCGTGTTTCTCACAGTGGACGACCGCCCCGGTGATCTGCCCGAGCTGAAGCTGGCTCGGCCCGGACCGGACAGCCCGGAGACCGTCGCCGGGTTGCAAGTGCTGGCGGTCCTGACGCCGCAACTGAAGGCGGAATTGGTGCGAGTAGTCGTGGACGCGCCCGCGCGCATCCGCCTGGAGCTGCGCAAAGGCCGTACCGTCATATGGGGCGACGCGACTCAGGGCGAACTGAAGGCGCGCGTCGCGACCGCTCTGCTGACCCGCTCGGGTACGCAGATCGACGTGAGCGCGCCCGAGGTGGTGACGATCTCCTAGCCCCGTCGGGGAGACAGTCCATAATGGAGCGCTTCCGACACGCCGTACCGGGTCCTTGGATCGCGGCGCGCGGACGCCTACTTTTTCGTCAGAGCCACATAGTTGACAAAACTCTAAGGCTCAACTAGAGGGTGAGGGTTTGCCGGGGAACCTCCCGGGTGAGCCGCCGGAAGCGCGGTCGGACCTCGCCCTCGCCGCACAGCAGGACCAGCACCACCGCCTTCGGGGAAACGGCCGGACCCGGGGCGATCCGACCTCGAAAGGAAGGCCCGATGACACCTCCGCATAACTACCTCGCGGTCATCAAGGTCGTCGGCATCGGCGGCGGCGGTGTCAACGCCGTCAACCGAATGATCGAGGTGGGACTCAAGGGCGTCGAGTTCATCGCGATCAACACCGACGCGCAGGCGCTGCTGATGAGCGACGCCGACGTCAAGCTCGACGTAGGCCGGGAACTGACCCGCGGCCTCGGCGCCGGGGCCAACCCCGAAGTCGGCAAGAACGCCGCCGAGGACCACCGGGACGAGATCGAGGAGGTCCTCAAGGGGGCCGACATGGTCTTCGTGACGTGTGGCGAGGGCGGCGGCACCGGCACCGGCGGCGCGCCCGTGGTCGCCAACATCGCCCGCAAGCTCGGCGCGCTCACCATCGGCGTGGTCACCCGGCCGTTCTCGTTCGAGGGCAAGCGCCGTCAGGTGCAGGCCGAGTCGGGCATCGAGGAGCTGCGCAACCAGTGCGACACGCTCATCGTGATCCCGAACGACCGGCTGCTGGCCCTCGGCGACCGCGGCATCACCATGATGGACGCGTTCCGCCAGGCCGACCAGGTCCTGCTGTCCGGTGTCCAGGGCATCACGGACCTGATCACCACGCCGGGTCTGATCAATCTGGACTTCGCCGACGTCAAGTCGGTCATGAGCGGGGCCGGCAGCGCGCTCATGGGCATCGGCAGCGCGCGCGGCGACAACCGGGCGGTCGAGGCGGCCGAGCGGGCCATCTCCAGCCCCCTGCTGGAGCAGAGCATGGACGGCGCGCGCGGCGTGCTGCTGTCCATCGCGGGCGGCTCCGACCTCGGCCTGTTCGAGATCAACGACGCGGCCCAGCTCGTCACGGACGCGGCGCATCCGGAGGCGAACATCATCTTCGGCGCGGTCATCGACGACGCGCTCGGCGACGAGGTCCGGGTGACCGTGATCGCGGCCGGGTTCGACGGCGGTACGCCGACCTACAAGCCGGCTGAGCTGAAGCGGCCGGTCCCGGTCACCGAGACGGTCATCCGCAACCCGGTGCCGACCACCGAACCGCCGCGGCAGCCGCAGCGCAAGGTTCTCTTCGACGACGTCGACGTGCCGGACTTCCTGAAAAATGGGTCCTGACCCCGAGGTCCGGCGGTCGGAGATAGCGGCCAATCTGGCGGCGGTGCGCGAGCGCATCGCCGCCGCTTGCGCTGCCGCTGGGCGTACGCCGGACGAGATCACCCTCGTCGCCGTCACGAAGACCTATCCCGCGTCAGATGTGGTGCACCTGGCCGCGCTCGGCGTACGCGAGGTGGGGGAGAACCGGGATCAGGAAGCGGCCGCAAAGGCGGCTGAGGTCCGGGCGGCCGGCGCCGACGTGCATTGGCACTTCGTGGGCCAGCTTCAGCGGAACAAGGCCCGGTCGGTCGCGTCCTACGCGGACCTCGTCCATTCGGTGGACCGCCCGGCGTTGGCGGCCGCCTTGGCCGAGGCCGCGGCCAAGGTCCGCGACCGTCCGCTGGACGTCTTGATCCAGGTGAACCTGGATCCCGGCGCTCCCGAACTGTCGGATCCGCTACACCGGGGCGGCGTGTCCCCGGCGTCGGTGGCTGCATTGGCCGAGCTGATCGGTAAAGATGAGGCGTTGCGACTGCGGGGCGTGATGGCGGTGGCACCGGTGGACGACGCCGGAGCCGCGTTCGCACGGCTGGCCTTGGTCGCGACAGGACTTCGGGCCGACCATCCGAACGCGACGGTCGTCTCGGCCGGGATGAGCGGTGACCTGGAAGAGGCGATCGCGCACGGCGCGACACACGTACGCGTCGGCACCGCGTTGCTCGGAAAGCGTGCGCTGCTCGGGTAGCCTGACGGCGGGCGAAACTACATCCGTGTGGTTTGCCCGACCGGCACCCGCGGCGGGCGGAGGCCGCAGGGGCGACGCGCCGCGAACGCTCGCCCCGACGACACAAGGGGGCGGTTGCTGATGAGCGCATTGCGTAAGGCGGGTGTGTGGCTCGGCCTCGTCGAGGACGACGACGAGCGCGACTACGACGACCGCGGTTACGGCTCGGCCAGCTACCGCGACCGGGGCGGCTACCGGGATTCCCGCCGGACCGCCACCCGTGACTCGGAGTACGACGAGTTCGACGACGAGGAGGACGAGGACGACCTCCCGGCGGTGCCGCGTTCGCGCTACTCGGAGCGCCTGCGCGAGGACCGTGGCCGGGCGGACGACCGTGGCCGCGAGCCGCTGTCGCGCTCGGGTGAGTCCCGGTACGACACCGGCCGCTCGTCCGGTTCAGGTTCCACGGTCCGGCCGATCACTCGTCCGGTGAGTTCCGCCGCTCCGACCCAGCCGGCCGCCCCGGCTACGCCGAGCAGCGGGTCCGGCCGTTCCGGCGGGCTCTTCGGTACGCGCGAGAACCTGGCACTGGCTCCCGAGGCGGAGACCGCCGCTCAGGTCCAGCCGCGCTCCGCGGTGCCCGCGACCGAGGAGGACCGCCGCTACCAGATCACCACGCTGCACCCCACCACGTACAACGAGGCACGCACGATCGGGGAGCACTTCCGCGACGGCACGCCGGTCATCATGAACCTCACCGAAATGGACGAGGCCGACGCCAAGCGGCTCGTGGACTTCGCGGCCGGTCTCGCATTCGGGCTGCGCGGTACGATCGAGCGCGTTACCCACCGGGTGTTCCTCCTCTCTCCAGCCAACGTCCAGGTGACGGCGGAGGAGAAGGCGAAGATCGCCGAAGGTGGGTATCACCACACTTAACCCGCGCGAGGGATCCCACTGTCGTGTTTTCGATCGTCTGGCAAGTCGTATATCTCCTGCTGTACGCCTTCCTGTTGACCCTTTTAGCACGATTCGTGCTCGGGATGATCCTCCAGTACGGGCGCTGGTGGCACCCCGGTCGAGGCTCGGCGGCGACGCTGGAACTCATCTGGAGCGTCACTGATCCACCCCTCAAGGCGTTGAGGCGTGTGATCCCACCGTTGCGGATTGGTACCGTTAGCGTCGACCTGGCGGCGATGATTCTGTTGGTTATTCTGTGGGTTCTGATGCTGATCGCACAGAAGCTGTACCGATAGATTCGTCAGACGCCGATGACCACCGCCCGACGCGGCCGCAACTGACCCGAGGAGTTTCGATGCCGCTCACCCCGGCCGACGTGCACAACGTGGCCTTCAAGAAGCCCCCGATCGGCAAGCGGGGGTACGACGAGGAGGAGGTCGACGCCTTCCTGGATGAGGTCGAGCGCGAACTCGCCCGTCTGATCGAGGAGAACAACGAGCTGCGCGCCCAGGCCGAGCGTGGCGGCGGCGGTCGTCCTCCGGCCGGCCCCGGCGCCGACCCGCGCCTCGCGGCCGAGCTCAATGAGCTCAAGATGCAGCTCGACCGGAGCCAGCGGGAGAAGGGCGAAGCCGACCGCGCCGCGCGCGCGATGCAGGCTGAGCTCGACCAGGTGCGGGCCGGCGGCCCCGCCGGTGTCGGCCCGGTCGGCCCGGACGGCGAGCAGCAGGCGCTGCGCGTCCTCATGATGGCCCAGCGCACCGCGGACGACCACGTCTCGGACGCTCGCCGGGAGGCCGACAAGGTCCTCTCCGAGGCGCGCGCCAAGGCGGAGGAGGTCACCCGCGACGCCCGGGCCAAGGCCGACGCGCTCGAACGTGACGCGCGCCAGCGGCACCAGGAGGCGATGGGCGGGCTCGACGCCAAGCGCACCGCTCTCTCCAAGCACATCGAAGAGCTCAAGCAGTTCGAGCGCGAGTACCGTACCCGGCTCAAGGCGTACCTGGAGAGCCAGCTGCGCGACCTCGAAGGTCGTGGGCAGGGTCTCGAGGCGGAGATCGCCCGGTCCGAGAACGGTCGAGCGGTCACGGCCGGGGTCACCTCCGGCGCTGGCTTCGGCGCCAGCCGCTAGTCCCTCGCGAACTCCGGTGCGGACCCCCGTCCGCGTCGGCCCCTCTTGACGGCCGTGACCCCTCCTCGTGGCCGAGACCTCCTGGCGGCCGGTTCGCCGAAGACCCCCGTCTTCGGCGAGCCGCCGGAAGGAGCACGCACCACCGAACCACCCCGACACCCTGTGAGAGACCCGGCGCGGGACCCCGTGCCGGGATGACACCTGGATGCCGATATCGGCGGGGGTGAGCTGTGTGATTGTCGCAAGTCTGCTGCTCATCGTCGTCGCGGTCGTACTGCTGGTCACTGGCCTGATCAACGGGTCGAGCGGAATGCTCGTCGGTTCGATCGGGACCAGCCTCCTGGCCGCGGTCGCCCTCGTGGTGGGCGCACGGCAGGCCGCCGCAGCCCGCGCTGAGGCGGACTACGACGAGGACGAGCAGGACGAGAGCGACGCGTACGAGGAGCCGGTCAGCCGGTCCCGGGCCACGCGAGACAGCGGTGGCAGGGAGACGACCCGGGAGCCGGAGCAGCCGGTTCGCGGCCGGGTCGCCGACCGGACCGGCGAGCGTCTCGACCAGACCGGGGTCACGATCCCGGCCCAGTCGGGCGGGACCGCGCTCGGAGAGATCGACGACGACGAAGATCCACCGGACGAGCCGGTCGCGCAGCGGGTACCGCCCGCCGACGCCGCCCGGATCGCCCGGATGAGCACCGAGGTGCTGGTCATCGACGGTCGGCCGCGTTATCACGTGGCGGGCTGCGTGCATCTGCTCGGCCGTCCACACGAGCCGCTGCCCGTGAACGAGGCGGTGGAACTCGGGTTCAGCCCGTGTGGGCTCTGCGAGCCGGACAGCGCGTTGCTCGCCGACGCCCGTCGCGTCTGACGGACAGATTCAGTGTCAGGGGATCCCGGTCGGGGTCCCCTGACGCTGTGTCAGCTAGTTGATCACCATGGCCTAGGATGAGGCATGGCGCAGAGCGTGACGGTCGCGGTGCGAGTCAAGCCGGGCGCCTCGCGGGCGAAGGTCGGCGGGCGCTATGACGGCTCGCTCGGCCCCGCGCTCGTCGTCGCGGTCACGGCGCCGCCGGTCGACGGCCGGGCGACCGAGGCGGTACGCCGGGCGCTGGCGGTCGCGTTGGGCGTACCGGTGTCTTCGGTGAGCCTGCGTAGCGGAGCGACCGGCCGGGACAAACTCTTCGCCGTCGCCGATCCGCCCGAGGATCTGACCGTTCGCCTCGACACCCTGCGAGACGGCGCTTGAGCGGCGCGTACTCCTTCGAGGTGGCCCTGCTGATCGGCACGGGCGTGCTGCTCGCCGCCGTCGCCGCGGTCCGCTTCTCCAGCCGCATCGGCCTGCCCAGCCTGCTGGTCTATCTGGCGCTGGGCATGCTGATCGGCGAATCGGGCTTCGGCATCGAGTTCGAGAACGCCACCCTGACGCGTACGCTCGGCCTCTGCGCGCTCGTCCTGATCATCGCCGAGGGCGGGCTGAGCGCCCGGTGGAGCACGCTGAAGCCGGTTCTCCCGGCGGCGATCGCCTTGTCGACTGTGGGCGTCTTCGTCAGCACCGCCGTCGTCGGGCTGGTCGTCCACCTACTCCTCGGCGTCTCGTTGCACGCCGGGCTGCTGCTGGGCGCGGTGCTGTCGTCGACCGACGCCGCCGCCGTCTTCGCCACCCTGCGCTGGCTGCGGCTCAAGCCGAAACTCATGGCCACGCTGGAGGCCGAGTCCGGGATGAACGACGCCCCGGCCGTCATCCTGGTCGTCCTCCTGGCGACGCCCAGCCTCGCCGGCGTCCACTGGTCGACCGAGGCCGGGCTCATCGCGTACGAGTTGGTCGTGGGTGCGGCCCTCGGCCTGCTCGTGGGCCTGGCCGGAGCGTGGACCCTGCGGCGCGCGGCGTTGCCCGCGGCGGGTCTCTACCCGCTGGCGGCGGTCGGGTTGACGGTGCTCGCGTATGCCGCGGGTGTGGTGGTGCATGGCTCCGGCTTCCTCGCCGTGTATGTGGCGGGGGTGATCCTCGGCAATTCGCGGCTGCCACACCGCCAGGCCATCCTCGGCTTCGCCGACGGCTTGGCCTGGCTGGCCCAGATCGGCCTGTTCGTCATGCTGGGCCTGCTGGTGTCGCCCGGCCGGCTGACGGACGCGCTGATTCCGGCACTGGTGATCGGGCTGACCCTGTTGTTGCTGGCCCGGCCGATCTCGGTGGCCGTCTCGCTGCTGCCGTTCACCGGGCGCAGCCGCCGAAGGCGATCGCGGTACGAGCGGTTCGGCCGCCGGGACCTGGCCTTCCTGAGCTGGGCGGGGCTGCGCGGCGCGGTCCCGATCGTGCTGGCCACCATCCCGTTGTCCGAGGCGGTCCCAGGCGCGACCGCCCTGTTCGACGCGGTCTTCGTCCTTGTGGTGATCTTCACGCTGGCCCAGACGGGCACGCTCGCGCCGGTGGCGCGCTGGCTTCGGGTGACCTCCCCGGCCGAGCCGACCGAGCTGCGCGTGGAGACCGCGCCGCTCGAGCGCATGCAGGCCGACCTGCTCCAACTGGAGATCCCGGTGGGCTCGCAGCTCGCCGGAGTCCACCTCGACGAATTGCGGCTGCCGGTCGGGGCGGTGGTCACGCTCGTCCTGCGCGACGGCGAGGGCTTCGTCCCGCACGAGCAGACCAGGCTGCGTGCCGGGGACAGCATGCTGATCGTCGCGACCGACGAAGTACGCGATGCGACGTTAAGAAGGCTTCGAGAAGTGGGTAAGGCCGGAAGACTCGCACGTTGGATTGCCGGAAATTCGGGTAAGACGGACGATTAGCGGCTAATGTCCGGTACTTGAGTGACCGGCAGTGTCGAACCAGACACTGTCCGATTTCGGCAACCACGAGTGGCATGTTTGTCGGAAACCTGTGGCTTCCGTATTCTTGCCAACCTACTCCGAGTGCGCGGCACCCGCCGCGCGCCCGTTTTGCATGTGGGGGTATCCCATGGCCGAACCCGCAGGGCGCAAGGCGACCGCGAAGGCCACGGCGGGCGCCGCCGGAAGGACGACCGCGGCCCGGTCGGCGCGTACGCCGTCCACGGCCGCCGCGGCGAAGAAGGCCGCCTCCGCCCGGAAGGTTCCCACCCCGAAGCCCGCGCCCGCTCGTGCGAACGCGTCCTCGGCCCGATCCGCTAAATCGGCTGGTCAGAAGGCGACTCCAGCGAAGAAGACGGCCGCGGCCACGAAGGCGACGGCGGCGGAGAAGGCGGCTGAGCAGGCGGCGGTCGAGCAGGCGGAGCCGGCGACGGCGGTAGAGCCCGCGAAGGCGCCGAAGAAGACGGCGAAGGCAGCCGCCGCGGCCAAGGCGACTCGGGCAGCCGAGAAGCCGGTCAAGAAGGTGGCGGCGAAGGCGACTTCAGCCGCCGAGCCGACGGCAGAGCCGGCCGTGGCCAAGAAGGCAGCGCCTGCCGAGAAGGCGGCGACCAAGACGGCGCCGGCGAAGAAGGCGGCGCCGGCCAAGACGACGGCCAAGAAGACGACGGCGAAGAAGACAGCCGGGAAGGCGAGCGCGGCCGCTGAGGCGGAGCCGGTCGCGACGGAGAAGCCGGTCAGGTCGACGGCGAAGAAGGCGCCGGCCGAGGCCGCGCAGCAGCCGGTCACCGCGACGGCGCACCCCCCTGTCCAGGAAGTTGAGACCGCCGCGGACTCCGCGGCCGAGGGAGCGATGATGGCGAAGCAGACCACACCCAAGACCGCCGCCGCAGGCACCGCCACCACCGCGAAGACCGCGACCGTGGTGAGGGGTACGCGGAGCGCCGCGGACACCGAGAAGATCCGTACCGCGTTGTCGGGACGGCTGGACGAGTTGCGCACGGAGTACGACCAGACCCTGGTCGACATCACCGAACTGCAGCGCGACCGGTTGACCGACTCGGCCGGCGACGACCAGGCCGACACCGGGACCAAGACGTTCGAGCGCGAGCAGGAGATCACCCTCGCGAACAACATCTTGGAACGGATCAACCAGGTGGAGCGCGCATTGGAGCGTCTCGATGAGGGAAGCTATGGGTGGTGTGAGCGGTGCGGCAACCCGATCCCGGTCGAGCGGCTGGCCGCCTTCCCGTCCGCCACACTGTGCGTGACGTGTAAGCAACTGGAGGAGCGGCGCTGAGCATGAGCGAACTGGGGAGCGTGGCGGTGTCCGACGAAGACGGCGAGACGAGACCGCTCCCCGAGGCGGTTCCCACGACCGCGATCAGCGTAGGCCGCTCGGTGCTGACGCTGGTCGCGGTCGCTGTCGTGATCATCGGGCTCGACGCGGCGACGAAGGAGTGGGCGACCAACACCCTGGAGGGCGCCGATCCCATGCGCCTGCTCGGCGGTCTGGTCTACTTCTCCTTCACCCGCAACAGCGGGGCCGCCTGGAGCATGGGCAGCAACTACACCTTCGTCTTCCCGTTCATCGCGTTCGCGGTGGCGGCGTGGATCGGCTGGACCGCCCGCAAGCTGCGGTCGCTGCCCTGGGCGATCGCGCTGGGCCTGGTCCTCGGGGGCGCCCTGGGCAACCTCGTCGACCGCGTCTTCCGTTATCCCGGGGGCATCTCCGGTCATGTCGTCGACTTCATCAGCCTCTTCGGGCCGTACGGCGAGCGTTTCCCGATCTTCAACATCGCCGACATGGCGCTGAGCTTCGGCGTATGCCTGGCGATCCTGCTGGAGTTCACCGGACGCCAACGGGACGGCACCCGGCTGCGCCGCGAGTCGAAGGGCGACGCCGGCAAGGCGCAGCGCGAGGAAACGCGGTGAGCCGGGAGCAACGCTCGATGCCGGTGCCGGACGGCTTGGACGGGATGCGTCTCGACCAGGCCGTCTCGCGGCTGTTCGGGTTCTCCCGGACGCTCGCCGCCGATCTCGTCGAGTCCGGTGACGTCCTGATCGACGGGGCGGCCCGGGCCAAGTCCGAGAAGGTGTCCGGCGGCTCGTGGCTGGAGGTCACGATGCCGGCGCCGCCGGCGGCGGTCGAGGTGGTCGCCGAGCCGGTCGACGGCCTCCAGATCCTTTACAGCGACGACGACATCGCGGTGGTGGACAAGCCGGTCGGCGTGGCGGCCCACCCCAGCCCCGGCTGGACCGGGCCGACCGTGATCGGCGGGTTGGCCGCGATGGGCCAACGGGTCGCGACCAGCGGCGCGGCCGAGCGGCAGGGCGTCGTGCACCGGCTCGACGTCGGCACGACCGGGGTCATGGTCGTCGCGAAGAGCGAGCACGCGTACAGCTTCCTCAAGCGCGCCTTCAAGGCCCGGGAGGTGGACAAGCGCTACCACGCGGTGGTGCAGGGCCATCTCGATCCGCTGCGCGGCACGATCGACGCCCCGATCGACCGGCATCCGCATCACGACTACCGGTTCGCGGTCATGTCGAGCGGCAAGGCCAGCGTCACGCACTACGACACCGCCGAGGCGTTCCCGGCGGCCAGCCTGGTCGACGTGCGGCTGGAGACCGGGCGAACGCACCAGATCCGGGTGCACTTCTCGGCCATGCGGCACCCGTGCGTCGGCGACCTCACCTACGGCGCGGACCCGACCCTGGCGGCCCGGCTGGGGCTCACCCGGCAGTGGCTGCACGCCCGGGAACTCAGCTTCGAACACCCGTCGACCGGCGAGGAGGTCCGGTTCGTCTCGGCGTACCCGGCCGACCTGGCCCACGCGCTCGAGGTGCTGCGGGCGGCCGGATGACCCGGTCGCTGGGCGAACGGCTCGCCGCGGTCGACGAACTGCTGCTCGCCCCGATCGCCCGCGGCTACCGGCGGATCCTCGCCGGTCGCCGCCGCCCCACCTCGCTCACCGTCGCCGCCTGCCTGGTCGCGGGCGCGGTGCTCGCGGTCGCCGTCTGGCAGGCGGATCGTGCCGCGCCGGCCACCGACATGTCGGTCGGCCAGGTGGTCAAGGTGGGCGTCGAGCCTAACGGCTCCATCCCCGGATACGCCGAAAGCAGCCGGGCGGAGCTGGACAAGCTGGCGGCCGAGGGCGCACCGGAGGCGTACGCCCTGGTGACGCTCACGGAGTATCTGCCGCCGGAGTCGCTGACCCCGATTCTGGCGGGCGTCGCGGTGTCGGCGGTCTACGTCCGGGTGCCGCTGGCCGGCGAGCAGACCGAGATCGTCCGCATCCCGGTGACGAAGGTGCCGGTCGACGTGGTGACCGGGATGGGGCAGATCGCCGACCGGAAGAGCCGCGAGGCCGCCGAGTACGCCGCGAAGCTGACCGCGAGCCCCGCCGCCGACCTGGTCGCCGTGTACGAATCCGGGCAGCGGGTCGCCGCCGCCGAACGGGACGCGTACGCCGAGCACTGCGCTTGCGCGTACGCCGCGGTGGTCCGGGCGACCCCGGCGGCGCTGGAACCACTCGCGCACCGCCCGGGCGTGCGAGTGGTGGACGTCGCCCCCGAGATCCGGCGGCTCGACCGGGCGGTCTTCTGGCCACCCCTGCCCGAACAGCGGACGATCGCGATCCCACCGGGGGATACCCAGGGCTGAGGGCCGGTCGTTGTACCCGTGACGCGATGCCCGGCTTGCCAGATCGGCACGCAATCGGCCGACGGCGGGATGGCAGGTTGCTCCGTACCGCCTAAGGTTGATCCGGTATCCCGTAGGCGGCCCCGGCGATCGCCGACAAGCCGGGGACCACGGGCGGCGCTGGGAGGGCGAAGCGTGGAGCGCACACCACCGCAGGAGGACCACAACCCGCGTTGGCGTGTCCTGCTCGACCGCGGCCGCGCGCCGCGGCAGGAACAACGCGAATATCCCCAGCAACGGGGCGTCGCGCCGATGCCGTCGAATCCGATCGAGTGGCGGCCCACGCCCACCGCGAACAACTCCGCGGACGCGGAGGTCAACCTGCTGCGGCGGGATCTCGGCGGACCTCGGGTGCTGGCGTTCGCCAACCCCAAGGGCGGCGTGCACAAGACGACCGCCACCGTGCTGGCCGCCGCCACGATCGGCAGCGTACGCGGCCGGGGCGTGCTGGCCTGGGACGACAACGAGCTGCGGGGCACCCTCGGCTTGCGGGCGGGCAGCGCCCGGCACGCTCGGACCATCCGGCATCTGCTGGCCGACCTGGTCACCATCGAGAACGCGCCGTCCTACGAGATGGCCGACCTGCTCGACGGATACCTGCGGCACGCCTCCGACGGCTCCTACGACGTGCTCGCCGGGGAGGAGAGCCCTCGGTTCGCCCAGCGCCTGGACTCGCACACGGTCCGGCGGGTGCTGGACCTGCTGGGCCGTACCCACGACGTGATCTGCGTCGACACCGGCAACAACGTGGAGAGCGCCAACTGGCAGACCGTCCTCCAGGCGGCCGACCAGCTCGTGATCACGACCGTGCCCCGGGAGGACGCGGCGTTCACTGCTGACTGGATGATCGACCTGTTGCACGAGGTGGGCCTGGGCCGGCTCGCCGACAACGCGGTGACGCTGCTGTCCTGCCCGACGCCGGGGCCGTCGGCGCTGCTGGAGGACCTGCGGGCGCACTTCGCCACGCGTACGCGTGGTGTGGCGGTCGTGCCCTATGACGCCGCGCTGGAGCCGGGGTCGTCGATCGAGTACACGGCGTTGCAGCCGTCGACTCGGCGCGCCTGGCTGAGCGCCGCCGCGCTCATGCTGGAGCCGTTCGCGCGCTGAGTTGATCATGAGATACCGGTCTCTCCGGGGGTGTCGGCAGATGCTTGTTGTCCGCCCCGGGGACTAGGCTGTGCCAGGCTGGCGATCGGTGGTTGGGGGTTCTAGTGGCTGACAACTTCGTTCACCTGCATGTGCACACCGAGTACTCGATTCTCGACGGTGCGGCGCGCATCAAAGAAGTCATGGCAGAGGCATCTCGGCTGGGAATGCCCGCGGTGGCGATCACCGATCACGGCAACCTGCACGGTCTGGCCGACTTCTACAAGGCGGCCAAGGGGGCCGGTTTGACGCCCGTCCTGGGCATCGAGGCGTACCTGGCACCCGGCACCCGGTTCGATCGCAAGCCGGTGCGGTGGGGTACCGCGGATCAGCGCAGCGACGACGTCTCCGGAGCCGGCCGCTACACCCACGCGACGATGTGGGCGCAGAACAACACCGGCCTGCACAACCTGTTCCGGTTGTCGTCCCGGGCCTCCCTCGAGGGGCAGTACGGCAAGCCCCGGATGGACGCCGACCTGCTGGCCGAGTACGCCGACGGACTGATGGCGACCACCGGCTGTCCATCCGGCGAGGTGCAGACCCGGCTGCGGCTCGGCCATGAGGAGGAGGCCTTCAAGGCCGCGGCGAGGTATCGGGACATCTTCGGCCCGGACAACTACTTCGTCGAGATCATGGACCACGGTCTGGAGATCGAGCGCCGGGTGCGAGACGGGCTGCTGGACATCGCCCGCCGGTTGAACTTGCCGCCCGTGGTCACCAACGACCTGCACTACTCACGGCCCGATCAGGCGGCCGCGCACGACGCCCTGCTCTGTGTGCAGACCCAGGCGAACATCTCGGACACGAACCGGTTCCGGTTCGACGGTCAGGGCTACTACGTCAAGAGCGCCGAGGAGATGTATGCCGTCGACGCCTCGGATGTGTGGCAGGAGGGCTGCCGCAACACACTGCTGATCGCCGAGCGGGTGGACCTGACGGGAATGTTCGAGGCGAGGAACCTCATGCCTCGCTTCCCCGTTCCGGACGGCCAGACCGAGCAGAGCTGGTTCGAGGAAGAGGTCTGGCGCGGGATGCAGCGCCGGTTCCCCGAGGGCATCCCCGACGACCGGCGCAAGCAGTGTGAGTACGAGATCGGCGTCATCCAGCAGATGGGGTTCCCGGGCTACTTCCTCATCGTCGCCGACTTCGTCATGTGGGCCAAGGAGAACGGCGGCGCCACCAGGGTCGGTCCCGGCCGCGGGTCTGCCGCGGGGTCGATGGTCGCCTATGCGTTGGGCATCACCGAACTCGATCCGATCACCCATGGTCTGATCTTCGAGCGCTTCCTCAATCCCGAGCGTGTGTCGATGCCCGATATCGACATGGACTTCGACGAGCGTCTGCGCGTCGAGGCCATTCGGTATGTGACGGAGAAGTACGGCAACGACCGGGTGTCGATGATCGGCACCTTCGGCACGATCAAGGCGAAGGCCGCGATCAAGGATGCCGCGCGGGTGCTGGGTTATCCGTACGCGGTCGGCGACCGGATCACCAAGGCGATGCCGCCGGCGGTGATGGGTAAAGACATTCCCCTCTCCGGGATCTTCGACCCGAACCATCAACGGTATGCCGAGGCCGCCGAGATCCGGGCGCTGCACGATTCCGACGCCGACGTCGCCAAGGTGATGGAGGTGGCCCGCGGGCTGGAGGGTCTGGTCCGGCAGACCGGTGTGCACGCCGCGGGCATCCTCATGTCGGCTGAGCCGCTGATCGACCACGTTCCGCTGCAAAGGCGCGAGGACGACGGGGCGATCATCACCCAGTGGGACTATCCCACGTGCGAGTCCATCGGCCTGATCAAGATGGACTTCCTGGGCCTGCGGAACCTGTCGATCCTCGACGACGCGTTGAAGAACCTGGAAGCCACTACCGGGCGCACGATCGACCTCAACTCGCTGCCGTTGGCGGACGCGGCCACCTTCGAGCTGCTGGCCCGTGGCGACACCCTAGGCGTGTTCCAGCTCGACGGCGGCCCGATGCGGGACCTGCTCCGGTTGATGCGCCCCGACAGTTTCGAGGACATCTCCGCCGCCCTGGCGTTGTACCGGCCGGGTCCGATGGGTGCCAACAGCCACACCAACTATGCGTTGCGCAAGACCGGCCAGCAGCCCGTGGTTCCCATCCACCCGGAACTGGCCGAGCCGTTGGAGGAGATCCTCGGCCCGACCTATGGCCTGATCGTGTATCAGGAGCAGGTCCAGATGGCCGCCGTGAAGCTGGCCGGCTACAGCCTCGGCAAGGCCGACAATCTGCGCAAGGCCATGGGTAAGAAGATCAAGGCTGTCCTGGATAAGGAGTTCGCGCCGTTCCGTGACGGCATGCTCGCCAACGGCTACTCCGATGAGGCGATCCAGACCCTGTGGGACATCCTGGTCCCGTTCGCCGACTACGCCTTCAACAAGGCCCACACGGCTTCCTATGGGCTGGTGTCGTTCTGGACGGCGTACCTGAAGGCGAACTATCCGGCTGAATACATGGCGGCGTTGCTGACCTCGGTCGGCGACGACAAGGACAAGATGGCCGTCTACCTCGCCGAATGTAAGCGGATGGGCATTCAGGTCATGTTGCCCGACGTCAACAGCTCGGTCGGCCCGTTCGCCCCGGTGGACGGCGACATCCGGTTCGGCCTGTCCGCAGTGCGTAACGTCGGCACCAACGTCGTCGAGGCGATCGTGCGAGCCCGTATGGAGAAGGGGGCCTTCACCTCCTTCGCCGACTTCATGTCCAAAGTCGATCTCGTGGTCTGCAACAAGCGGACCATCGAGTCTCTGATCAAGGCAGGGGCGTTCGACAGCCTCGGCCATCCCCGCCGAGGCCTGCTCGATGTCCATGAGCAGGCGGTGGAAGCCGTCACCGGGATCAAGCGGCAGGAAGCCAACGGCCAGTTCGATCTGTTCGGTGCGGTCATGCCGGCCGAGGACACCGTCGTCGGCCTGGATCTGACGGTCCGCGAAGGCGAGTGGGACCGGAAGACACTGCTCAGCTTCGAGCGGGAGATGCTCGGCCTGTACGTCTCCTCGCACCCGCTGGCTGGAACCGAACGGATCTTGCGCGCACACGCGGACCGGACGATCAGCGATCTGTTGTCCGACGAGCCCAACGACGGGACGAATGTCAGCATCGCCGGGATGCTGGTCAACATCACCCGGCGTACGACCAAGCAGGGCAAGCTGTGGGCATCCGCCACGCTGGAAGACCTCGCCGGGTCGATCGAGGTGCTGTTCTTCCCGAACACCTACGAAATGGTCGGTCCGCAGCTGGCCGAAGACCTGATCGTGGCGGTCAAGGGCCGGATCAATCGGCGTGACACCGGGTCGATGTCCGTGTTCGCCACCGACCTGGCGATCTTGCAGGTTTCCGACGCCGACCTGGACGCTCATCCGCCGGTCACGCTCAATGTGGCTGGCGAACGCATCCCTCAGCTTCACGACGAGCTGTTCCGGATCGTGGCCTCGCACCCGGGCGAGCACCCGCTGCTGCTGCGGATTCGGTGGGCCGGCGGTGGCGGCATCTTCGAGGTCGGTCCGGAGCGGGTCAATCCGGACGGCGCTTTCCGATCCGAGATCAAGCAGCTCCTCGGGGCGGGCTCGCTCGGCTGAGTCTGCCGATCGCGTGCAGCATGATCAGGGTCAATTCCATGTCGCTATAGCAGCATGGAATTGACCCTGATCATGGAAACCGGCAGCCGCCGTAGGATGCCGCAGCCGAGCACAGTGCAGCGTCAGTAGCGGTAGCGCCAGCGGAGGGGGAGCGCGAGCGTACCGGCGAGCATCCGAGCCGACGGACGCATGTCACGCCGCCAAGCCTCGTCGGCCCGGATCGCGACGGGCCCGGTGGTGAACCGTCCGGGGTTGCCGGAGACGGTGTGGTTGGCGGCGAGCGCAACCGTCCGGTCGTCGAGGAACGGCCCGTCGTCGACCGGTACGCCGGCCATCCCCAGCAGGTCTTCCACGACGGAGCGGGGCGACCGGGCGAAGTCCTCGTAGCGGAGTCGGCGGTGGACGGCGAAGCGACGTGCGGTGAGTTCGGTGAGGTAGTTCCAGGTCAGCCATTTCGCCGTGCTGTCCCAGGTGCTGTGCGGTTTCATGAGGGTGACCCGGGAGGGCAGGTCCAGCTGCTGCTTGGGCCGCTGCCACGAGTGGGCCACCGCGCGTGGGTCGCGCACCATGTGGACGAGGTACGCCGAGGGCGAGCCGGCGAGCAGTGCCGCCCCGGAGGGCAGCTTCGACGAGTCGATGATCAGGGACGCGCCGGTCACGTCGGCGATTCCTTGGTAGAGGCGGGCCATCACGTCGACGAGCGGGTGGCCGTCGCGCAGGATGCGGGCGGTGTGGCGGGCACGGGCGGCTTCGTCCTGCCAGGCCACGACTTGCCGGGGGTCGGGCGGGTCGTCCCCGTACGCCGAGGACAGCACGGCCTGCCAGAGGTCGCAGTCGCGTACGGGGGTTCCGCAGCCGCATCTCCGGCCGCTGATGAGCCCGCGTCGCCAGAGGAAACACAGTTCGCCGGCGCTGAACACCCCCGGGTAGGAGCCGAGGATGTTGTCGAGGATCGTCGTCCCGCTGCGTCCCCAACCGGCCAGGTAGAGCACACGAGGCATCGGCACAGCGTCGGGGAGCGTACTCAGGGGGGCGACGGAGCCGCCTGCGCGTTGCCTCAGGGCGGGTGACGTTTTTACCGTCATAGCCCGAATTATCGATTTTAAGAAGTTTTAACGCACGGGCGACACGCGTACTCCGGCGAATGACCCGTCCCCAGTCGGCGCTCAGACGGATCTGAGAGGATCACCCGGTGGTGGATGAGTCGGAGTACGCCTGGGTCCCCGAGCCCGCGCCGGAGCCCCGCCGGCCCGCGCTGGTCCTGCTCCAGTCCCTCGCCGTGCTGATGGCCGGCGTACTGGGGTTCCCGCTCGGGCTGCTCTGGCAGCAGTCGGCCCCGAACGTGCCGGTGCTGATCGTCCAGGACGGGGCCGTCTACAACGATCCGCAGCCCGAGCAGTTCATGTCCGGCGACGGCTGGTTCGCCGTGCTCGGCTTCTCGTTCGGCGTCGTTCTCGCCGTCGTCACCTGGATCCTCTTCCGGCGGCTGCGCGGTCCGTTGCTGATCGTGCTGCTCGCGGTGGCGGGCACGGTCGCCGCCGTGATCGCCTGGAAGTTCGGCCGCCAGCTCGGCCTCGACGCGTACCTCAAGGAGCTGCACTCCGCGCCCGCGGGCACGGAGCTGGGCAAGCCCAACGATCTGCGCGTTCAACTGCTGCGGTGGTGGCCGCCCGCCCTCGAGGGCGTGCTGTTGCTGCCCGCGCTCGGCTCCACGCTCACCGTCACCCTGCTCGCGGCCTGGTCACGATGGCCGTCCCTGCGCGCTCCCCGATCCACTGGTACGCCGGAAGCAGCGCCCGGGATCGGCCCGGAGGAGGCGGGCGGCCCCGCGTTCAGTTGAGCGACGGCGGCTTGTGCAGCTCCGACGGCGGCATCGGCACCGCCCGGACCTGCCGGAGCAGGGCCGATTCGCGGTGCAGGATCTTGATCTCCAGGCGCATCCGGGTAGTGGTGTCCGGCGCGGCGAGCAGGGCTTGCCGGTCGGCCACGGTCAGCGCCGTGCTGGCCGCCACCAGGTGGGAGAGCACCTTCGGATCGTCGGGCAGTTGGTCGTCGGGTCCGCCGCGCAGCGCCGACAGATAGTCCCGGAAGATGGACAGCACTCGGGGGGCCAGTTCGTCGGCCTCCGCGTCGGCGTCCGGCTCCGGGTACCACTCGACGTGCGCGACGGGGTAGGGGGCGTCGTCGGCGGCGATTCCGGTGATCTTGAACCGGCGGTCGCCGACCGCGACGATGTCGAAGTGCCCGTCCGGATGTTCGGTGACCTGACGCAACTGCGCCACGCACCCGATGTCGTGCAGGCTGAGCTCGGTGACGTCCGAGCCCGGATTGGGCGGCAGAACCTCCAGCCCCTGATCGATGGCGACCACGCCGAACTCGCGCGGAGTCCCGTCGGGCAGGTCGATCAGCTGGCGGATCAGCTGGCGGTAGCGCTCCTCGAAGATGTGCAGGGGCAGAACCAGTCCCGGGAACAACACCGTCCCGAGCGGAAACAGCGGCAACCGAGGCGACATCTGTCCACGGTACCCGCGGGATGTTACACATCAACCTTTCCGCACGGTTCGGCCCGCCGAGGCGTCGCCGGGACACCCCTGGGCTCCCCGCGAGCAGGGGCGTGGGTCACAGTGATCCCATCCGGTGGTAACGCCGCGCGGTTCCGGACTTGCCGCTCGGTAGACTTGCCCGCGTGTTGACCCGTATCGACCTGCGCGGACGGGATGTCGACCCGCGCAGTCTCCTGCCTCGTGCCCAGCTCGACGTGTCTCAGGCCGTCGAGCAGATCCGTCCGGTCATCGACGGGGTGCGACACCATGGGGTCGACGCGATCCAGGAGGCCACCGAACGCTTCGACGGTATCCGGCCCGCCCGTCTCCGCGTACCAGTGGAGGCTCTGAAGGAAGCCGAGGAGCGGCTCGACCCGGAGGTGCGCGCGGCCCTGCTGGAGGCGATCGCGCGGACCCGGAAGGTCCACGCGGACCAGCGGCGCACGGACGTGACCACGCAGGTCGTGCCGGGCGGCACGGTGACCGAGCGCTGGCTGCCGGTCCGCCGGGTCGGCCTGTACGTGCCGGGCGGCCTCGCGATGTACCCGTCCACGGTGGTGATGAACGTGGTTCCGGCCCAGGCGGCCGGAGTCGAGGCGCTGGTCGTGGCCAGCCCGCCGCAGAAGGAGGCCGGCGGCCTGCCGGACGAGCGGGTGCTGGCGGCGTGCTCGCTGCTGGGCGTCGACGAGGTGTACGCCGTCGGCGGCTCGCAGGCGATCGCCATGCTCGCCTACGGCAGCCGGGGCTCGGACCTGGAGCGGGAGCTGGACCCGGCGGACGACTGCGAGCCGGTCGACCTGATCACCGGGCCGGGCAACGTCTGGGTGACCGCCGCCAAGCGGCTCGTCCGGGGCGTAGTCGGGATCGACGCCGAGGCGGGCCCGACCGAGATCGCCGTCCTGGCCGACGACACCGCCGACCCGCGCCACGTGGCCGCCGACCTGATCAGTCAGGCCGAGCACGACCCGCTGGCGGCGAGCGTCCTGGTCACCACCTCGGCCGAGCTGGCCGACGCGGTGGACGCCGAACTGGTCCGGCAGGTCTCGCTCACCAAGCACACGGAACGGATTCGCACCGCGCTGACTGGCGAGCAGTCCGGAGTGGTCCTCGTCGGCTCCTTGGACCAGGGGTTGCGTGTCGTCGACGCGTACGCCGCGGAGCACCTGGAGATCCAGACGCGGGACGCCCGTGACATCGCGATGCGCGTACGCAACGCCGGGGCGATCTTCGTCGGCCCGTGGGCGCCGGTGAGCCTCGGCGACTACTGCGCGGGCTCCAACCACGTGCTGCCCACCGGCGGCTGCGCCCGGCACTCCAGCGGACTGTCGGTGCAGTCGTTCCTTCGCGGCGTCCACGTCGTGGAGTACACCGAGGAGGCACTGCGGGACGTGGCGCACCACGTCGTCACCCTCGCCACCGTCGAGGACCTGCCCGCACACGGCCAGGCCGTCACGGCGCGCTTCCCCGGGGACGGTGCCGCGTGACCTCCGAGATCCGTGCGCTGCTTCGCGAGGAGCTGCAGGGGCTGTCGGCGTACGGGGCGCCGCAGCTGGACGTGGCCGTCCGGCTCAACGTCAACGAGAACTCCTACGCCCCGCCCACCGAAGTCGTGCGCGCGGTGGCACGGGCGCTCGAAGGCGAGATCGCGACGCTCAACCGCTACCCCGACCGGGACGCGCTCAAGCTGCGCGCCGACCTGGCGGCCTATCTGGGCCACGGGCTGACCGCCGAGCAGGTGTACGCCGCCAACGGCTCCAACGAGGTCCAGCAGCAACTGCTGCAGGCGTTCGGTGGTCCCGGGCGGACGGCGCTCGGCTTCGGCCCGGCGTACTCGATGCACCCGCTGCTCGCCGCGGGCACCGCGACCGGGTGGGTCGACGGCGGCCGGGGGCCGGACTTCGGGCTCACCGCTTCGCACGTCGAGGCGGTGCTGCGCGAGCACCGACCGGCCATCACGTTCCTGTGCTCGCCGAACAACCCGACCGGCACCGCGCTCTCGCTGGACGTGGTCCGGGCGGCGCTGGCCACTACCTCGGGGATCGTCGTCGTGGACGAGGCGTACGCCGAATTCGCCCGCCCCGGCACGCCGAGCGCCCTGACCCTGCTGGAGGCGAACCCGCGCCTGGTCGTCACCCGCACGATGAGCAAGGCGTTCGCGTTCGCCGGAGCCCGGGTCGGCTACCTCGCCGCCGGCCCCGAGATCGTCGAAGCCGTGCAGCTCGTCCGGCTGCCGTACCACCTCTCGGCGCTGACCCAGGCGGCCGCCCGCGCCGCGTTGGCCCACGCCGACGTGCTCCTCTCCACAGTGGAGCAGATCAAGATCCAGCGTGATCGGATCGTCGCCGAACTGCGTACGCGGGGCCACCAGGTCGCCGACTCGGACGCGAACTTCGTGCTCTACCGCGTCGCGCGGGACGGCAGCGCGGACGAGACCGATCAGAAGGTCGTCTGGCGGCGGATCCTCGACGCCGGAGTGCTCGTCCGGGACGTCGGGCTGCCGGGGTGGCTGCGGGTGACCGCCGGTACGCCCGCCGAGACCTCCGCCTTCCTGGCCGCCGTCGAACCCTCGGACAGCCTCCCGGCCGCCGTCGAAACCTTGGAGAACTAATGGGTACCGCGACCGTTGAGCACAGTGCCCGCAGGGCGCTCGTCGAGCGCATCACGGCCGAGACGAAGGTCGTCGTCGAGCTGGACCTGGACGGCACCGGCCAGGCCGACATCGCGACCGGCGTCGGCTTCTTCGACCACATGCTGCACCAGATCGCCCGGCACGGCGGCTTCGACGTGCGGGTGAAGACCGACGGCGACCTGGTCATCGACGCGCACCACACCATCGAGGACACCGCGCTGGCCCTCGGCACGGCGCTCGACAAGGCGCTCGGCGACCGCAAGGGCATCCGCCGCTACGGCGACGCGACGGTGCCGATGGACGAGGTGCTCGTCCGCGCCGCGCTCGACCTGTCCGGCCGCCCGTACGTGGTGCACGACGAGCCTGAGCTGGCCCCGATGATCGGGCCGATCTACCCGACCAGCATGACCCGGCACATCTGGGAGTCGTTCGCGCAGACCGCCCGGATGACGCTGCATGTGGACGTGCTGCGCGCGGCCCGCCCCGGCGGCCGTCCCGACGCCCACCACGTGGTGGAGGGCCAGTTCAAGGCGGTCGCCCGCGCGCTGCGCGACGCCGTCGCCATCGACCCCCGGTTCGCCGGCGTCCTGCCGTCCACAAAGGAGGCACTCTGATGGGTGGCTACGCTCCTATCCTGCTGTTCGCGCTCGCGGGCATCCTCCTCGGCGGCACCTGGTCGCTCTACAAGCAGGGCGCGCACAAGGGCGTGGTGATCGTCGCGGGCGTACTGGCGCTGCTGTCGGCGGCCGGCGGCGTGGCGTGGCTGATGCCCGGGGAGGCGTGATGGCCCCCTCGGTCACCATCCTCGACTACGGCTCCGGCAACCTCCGCTCGGCCGAACGCGCGGTCGCGGCGACCGGCGCCCGGGTGACCGTCACCGACGACCTGACCGCGGCGGCGGACGCCGACGGCCTGGTGGTGCCGGGCGTCGGCGCGTTCGCCGCCTGCATGGCCGGGATCGAGGAAGCCAAGGCAGGGCCGGTGATCGCCGAGCGGATCGCCGCCGGCCGCCCGGTCCTCGGCATCTGCGTCGGCGCCCAGGTGATGTTCACCGAAGGCGACGAACACGGCGTCATCACCCCGGGTCTGGGCCTGCTGCCCGGCCGGGTCACCCGGCTGCCCGTACGCCGAGTCCCGCACATCGGCTGGAACACGGTCTCGCCGCCCGCCGGCTCGACGCTGTTCCCGTCGCCGGAGGAGCGCTTCTACTTCGTGCACTCGTTCGCCGCCTCGCCGGCCGACTTCGCCGACTCGGACGCGCTCGTCACGACCACCGAACACGAAGGCGCGGTCTTCGTCGCCGCGGTGGAGGCCGGGCCGCTCAGCGTCACCCAGTTCCACCCCGAGAAGTCCGGCTCGGCCGGGGCGGGCCTGCTGCGCGCCTGGGTCGCCACGCTATGAACGCCGGTCGCCACGCCGCAAGCGCCGATCGCCACGCTATGAACGCCGGTAGCCACGCCGCGAGCGCCGGTCGCCGAGCCGTGCGGGTAGCCGGATGAGCAAAGAACGGGCGCGGCGGCGGGCCGAGCGAGAGGCCGAGCAGCTCAAACAGCGCGAGAAGCGGGCGCGTACCGAGGCTCGCCGGGCGAAACGACGCCGGATCACCGCCCGGGTCCGGGCACTGCGCCCGGGCCGGACCGGGCGGATCGCCCGCTGGAACCGGGGTCAGCGGTCGGTCATCGGGCTCGTGCTGGCGCTCGGCCTCGTCCTGATCTGGACGATGACCGGGTCGGTCGCGCTCAGCATCGCGCTGTCGCTGCTGCTGATCCTGGTGCTGCCGGTGCTCGCCGTACTGGCCTTCGACAAGTGACCTCGTCCTGCAGATCACGGATGTGCAGGCTACAACCGCTCATGATCACATGCGTATCCGTGATCTGCGGCGAATACCGGGAGAGTGAGAGAGCATGACACTGGAGCTGCTGCCGGCCGTCGACGTCGCCGGGGGCCAGGCCGTACGCCTGGTGCAGGGCGCCGCGGGCACGGAGACGGCGTACGGCGATCCGCTGGAGGCGGCGCTGGACTTCGCCCGGCAGGGGGCGCAGTGGATTCATCTCGTCGACCTGGACGCCGCGTTCGGCCGGGGCTCCAACGCCGAGCAGCTGGCCGCCGTCGTCCGGGCCTTGGACTGCAAGGTCGAGCTGTCCGGGGGCATTCGCGACGACGAGTCGCTGCGGCGGGCACTGGGCACCGGGGCCGCCCGGGTCAACATCGGCACGGCGGCGCTGGAGGACCCGGAGTGGTGCGATCGCGTCGTCGGCGAGTACGCCGACCGCGTCGCCATAGGGTTGGACGTCCGTGGGCGTACCCTCTCGGCGAGAGGCTGGACCCGCGACGGCGGTGACCTGTTCGACGTGCTGGCGCGTCTGGAGCGCGCGGGCTGTGCCCGGTACGTCGTGACGGACGTGCACCGCGACGGGACGATGACCGGGCCGAACCTGCAGCTGCTGCGCGACGTCTGCGGCGCGACCGACAAGCCGGTGGTGGCCAGCGGCGGTGTCTCCACTCTGGACGATCTGCGGGCGCTGGCGACGCTGGAGAAGGAAGGCGTCGAGGGCGTGATCGCCGGAAAGGCCCTGTATGCCGGAGCCTTCACGGTCGCCGAGGCGCTCGCCGCCCTGGAGGAAGCGTGACCGAGGTCGTGATCCCGGGGTCGAAGTCGGTGATGGCGCGGGCGCTGTTCCTGGCGGCGGCCGCGGACGGGGTCAGCACGCTGCGCCAGCCGCTCGCCTCCGACGACACCGAGGCGTTCGCCTACGGCCTGCGCGACCTCGGATACGAGGTCGACCTGCAGCCGGACGTGTGGACGGTCACCGGGCTGCCACAGGGTCCGGCCGGCAGCGCGAGCGTCTACACGAGGGACGCGGGCACGGCCTCTCGCTTCCTGCCCGCGCTGGTCGCGGCCGGTCACGGCACGTTCCGCTTCGACGCCTCGGCGCAGATGCGCCGCCGCCCGGTCGCCCCGCTGGTCGACGCGCTGCGGCAGCTCGGCGTCGAGGTCTCGTGCGACGAGACCGAGGGGCACCTGCCGCTCACCGTCCACGCCGACGGGGTCAAGGGCGGCACGCTCACCCTCGACGCCTCGCTGTCCTCGCAGTTCCTCACCGCGCTGCTCATGCTCGGTCCACTCACGACGGACGGGCTCGTGATCCGCGTGGGCGAGCTGGTCTCGGTGCCGTACATCGAGATCACCCTCGCGATGATGCGCCGCTTCGGCGCCACCGTCGACTGGTCCGGCGACACCTTCACCGTCGCGCCCGGCGGCTACCAGGCCCGCGACTACCTCATCGAGCCCGACGCGTCCAGCGCCAGCTACTTCTTCGCCGCCGCGGCGGTCACCGGCCGCGAGGTCACGGTCCACGGCCTGGGCAGCGAAAGCTTGCAGGGTGACGTCCGGTTCGTCGACGTCCTGGCCCGCATGGGCGCGACGGTACGCGTCGAGCCCGAGTCGGTGACGGTGATCGGCCCCGAGAACGGGCGGCTCGACGGGGTGACCGTGAACATGCGCGACATCTCCGACACGATGCCGACGCTGGCCGCGATCGCCCCGTACGCGTCGTCGCCGGTCCGCATCGAAGACGTCTACAACACCCGGGTCAAGGAGTGCGACCGGCTGGAGACGTCGGCCGTGAACCTGCGCCGCCTCGGGATCGCCGTCGAGACGGGCCGGGACTGGATCGAGATCCAGCCGGGGCAGCCGCAGGCCGCCGAGATCCTGACCGAACGGGATCACCGGATCGCGATGAGCTTCAGCGTCACCGGCCTGCGTACGCCGGGGATCACGCTGGACGACCCGGACTGCGTCAAGAAGACCTTCCCGACGTTCCACTCCGTCTTCGCCGCCTGGGCCCGCTCCTAACCCTGCGCGGCCGGGCCTCAGATCAGGGATATGCCTGTGATCTTGGTCCAAGATCACAGGCATATCCCTGATCTCCTGAAACCAGTACGCTCAAGCTCCATGGACTTCACCAC